>JAKZRT010000089.1:0-49233 GCA_047518005.1 Brevirhabdus sp. | reverse complement strand
CGACGCGACCGACCGGCGCCCTGTGGACAAGTGGACAGCCGCTCCGCGACCGACCACTTCCCCACAGGGCCAGAAACCGCAACAGAAGCGGTCAACTCATATGGTACATAAACCGGTCAACTCAGAATGTTCTCGACATGCGCTGGTTGCGCGGCAAGGCAAATCAGGCCGCCCGGTGCACGCTGAATGCGCCTTTCAAGTTCCAGCGCGACCAACTCGGGCGATACCTCGGCCGCCGGCGTGCCCAGATCGCGGATCAACTGGTCTTCGGCGACCGGGCTGGGCCCCAGGCGCGCCAGTATCTCGCGGTGCAGTTCGGCGGTTTCGCGCAAGGCTCGGGGCGCGGCTTCGCGGGCAGCTGGCGCAGCGACGGCAGCGGATGTTTCGCGCGGCGTGGCGTTCAGCACTTCGATCACGTCCTCGGCCCTGCGCACCAGATGCGCGCCGTCGCGGATCAGATTGTTGCAGCCCGACGCGCGCCCGTCGAACGGGTGGCCGGGCACCGCCATAACCTCGCGCCCCTGATCGAGCGCGTTGCGCGCGGTGATCAGGCTGCCCGATTTTGCCGCCGCCTCAACCACCACCACGGCGCGCGCCAGCCCCGACACCAGCCGGTTGCGCCGGGGAAAATGGCGGGCGTGGGGCTGAAGCCCCATGGGCGATTCGGACAGGCACAGACCGCCTTCGACAATATCGCGCGCCAACTGCGCGTTCTCGGCCGGGTAGATCACATCGACCCCACTGGCCAGAACCGCGACAGTGCCGCCCTTCAACGCGCCGATATGTGCGGCGGTGTCGATACCGCGCGCCAGCCCCGAAACCACCGCAAACCCTGCCTGGGTCAGGTCCTGCGCCAGCCGTTTGGCCATGCGCGTGCCCAGGCTCGAGGCGTTGCGCGCGCCGACCAGGGCGATCATCGGGCGCGCCAGAAAGTCAAGGTCGCCGCGGGCCCAGAAAAGCGGCGGCGGGTCGGGGATGTCGGTCAGCGCCTGTGGATAAATCTCATCGCCCCAGGCGACCAGTTTCGCGTCGCAGCCCCGGGCGCGTTTCAGCTCGTCGAGTGCGGCTTTTTCGCTGAATACCTCATAGCGGGCGAGGCCCGCCTCGGCTGCGACCCCCGGCAGGGCGCCCAGCGCCGCTGCGGCCGATCCGTGTTCGGACATCAGCCTGAAAAACGTGGTTACCCCCACTTTTCTGGAGCGTATTAGGCGAAGCCACGATAGCCGTTCTTCCTCGTTGAGGGGTGGGGTGAGGGGGTGGAGAGAAGAACTTAAGTCTTCGGCCATCGTGACTCCGCTGCTAACGACGTCACATTGCGGCCTTAAGGGTTAAGACGAAGTAAACAATCCACAGAATTTTCCACAAAAAGTGCAATATTGGAAAAATGTCTTTCATACAGTGAGGTTGCCGTCACGCCGCACTCCCCCCAACCGTCAGCCCGCCGATCATCAGCGTCGGCTGGCCGACGCCCACAGGCACCCACTGGCCGGCCTTTCCACAGTTGCCCATCCCCGGGTCCAGCGCCATGTCGTTGCCGATGGCGCGGATGTTGCGCAAGGCGCTAGCCCCGTCGCCGATCAGCGTGGCCCCCCTGACCGGCGCGCCGATCTTGCCGTCTTTCACGCGGTAAGCCTCGGTGCAGGAAAACACGAACTTGCCGTTGGTGATATCGACCTGACCGCCGCCAAAGCCAACCGCATAGATGCCGTCCTTCAGATCGGCCAGAATCGCTCCGGGTTCGGCGTCGCCGCCCAGCATATAGGTGTTGGTCATCCGTGGCATCGGGATGTGGGCATAGGATTCGCGCCGCCCGTTGCCGGTGGGTTCCACCCCCATCAGGCGCGCGTTCTGGCGGTCCTGCATCAAGCCCACCAAAACACCGTCCTCGATCAGCACGTTCTTGCCCGACGGTGTGCCTTCGTCGTCAACGGTCAGCGACCCGCGCCGGTCGGGAATGGTGCCGTCGTCCAGAACAGTGACCCCCGGTGCTGCCACCCGTTGCCCCATCAGCCCGGCAAAGGCCGAGGTTTTCTTGCGGTTGAAATCGCCTTCCAGCCCGTGACCCACGGCCTCGTGCAGCAATATTCCCGGCCAGCCGGGGCCCAGCACCACATCCATGACACCGGCGGGCGCCGGTTCGGCACCCAGGTTGACCAGCGCGATCCGCAGCGCCTCGCGGGTCTTGGCCTGCCAGTTTTCCGGCGCGATCAGCCCGTCCAGTGCCACGCGCCCGCCACCACCCGCCGAGCCAGATTCGCGGCGGCCGTCTTTTTCGACGATCACCGACACGCTGATCCGGGTCATCGGGCGCATGTCGCGCACGTGTACGCCGTCGGGGCGCAGGATCTCGACCTCCTGGCACGAGGCCGCGACCGAGGCGGAAACCTGAACCACGCGTTTGTCCAGCCCGCGCGCAAAGGCGTCAATCTTGGCCAGCACATCGACCTTGGCCGAGAATTTGACGGCCTCGATCGGATCAAGGTCGCCGTAAAGCCGCCGGTTGGTGGGCCGCGGCGCGTCGGCCAGCACCCCGCCGCCGTCGCCGACCGCCAGCCGCGCGGTTTCCGCCGCGCGCCCGAGCGCGGACTCAGAGATCTCGGTCGAATGCGCGTATCCGGCTGCTTCGCCGCACACCGCGCGCAGGCCGAAACCCTCGGAAGCGTCAAAGCTGGCCGACTTCAACTGACCATCGTCAAAGGTCAGAACTTCGCCGCGCCGTCGTTCGAAAAACAGCTCGCCATCGTCCGCGCCCGCGGTCGCACCGCGCAGCAGACCCAGGGCGGTATCTTTGTCGAGCCTGGTCTCGAGCGGCTGAAATCGGTCGTCGGCCATGGAAATGCTCCTGAACCGGGGCGAAAGCGGCTGAATGCCACATCTCGCAAACTTGTCCCTGAGCGGTTTATATGGTTTCAACGCGGCTAGGAACAACGGTGCTTTGCCCAATAAGGTGCAACAGCGCCGAAATTGGCGCTTAGCTCGAACGAACGGACCTTCATGATGGAACTGAAAGCACTCGGGGCGCGAACCTTGACGGCGCTGATCGGTCTGATCCTTGCCTCGGGCGCGCGGGCGCAAAGCGTCTCGGCTGATCTTCCGGTGATCGGCAAGCCCGACCCCGACAAAATCGGGTTCCAGCCGGCGGTGACGTCGCTCATGCGCGACCTGGTGTGGCTCGACAATTTTGTGCTGATCATCATGACAGTGATCGTCGTTTTCGTGGTTGGGCTGATGGCGTTCGTGTTCCTGCGCTTTAATGAACGGGCCAACCCCACCGCGGCGCAGTTTACCCACAATTCGCCGGTCGAGATCGCCTGGACGATTGTCCCGATCATCATTCTGGTCTTTATCGGGGCGTTTTCATGGACTGAACTGGAAAGACAGCAGATCATGCCCGAGGCCGATCTGACCATCAAGGTCACCGGTTCGCAGTGGTTCTGGAGCTATGAATACGTCGATCACGATTTCGGCTTTGACAGCGTTCTGCTGGAGCGTGAGGAACTGGCCGATTTCGGCTATGCCGATGACGAATACCTTCTTGCGACCGATGCCGCCGTTATCGTTCCAGTGGGCAAAAACGTTGTCATGAATGTGACCGGCGCGGATGTGATCCACGCCTGGACCATCCCCTCGTTCGGCGTGAAACAGGACGCCGTGCCTGGGCGCCTGGCCCAGCTGTGGTTCAACGCCGAGGTTGAAGGGGTTTATTTCGGCCAGTGTTCCGAGCTTTGCGGCAAGGATCACTCATTCATGCCGATCACCGTCAAAGTGGTCAGCCAGACCGAATACGACCGCTGGCTGGACGCGGCGATTGAAGAATACGCCGGAACACCGCGTTCGGTTGACGTGGCTTCGGCTGAATAAGGGACGCGCGGGACTTTGGCCACGCGCAACGCGACATGACGGACGCAACGATCATCATCCAAGACCAGGACCGCGACGCGGGATTTGGCGATTATTTCGCGCTTCTAAAACCGCGGGTGATGTCGCTGGTGGTGTTCACCGCACTTGTCGGTCTGGTGGCCGCGCCCGGCGCGCTGCACCCGATCGAGGCCTTTGCCGCCATCCTGTTCATCGCGCTTGGGGCCGGGGCCTCGGGCGCATTGAACATGTGGTGGGACGCCGACATCGACGCGGTGATGAAGCGCACCGCGAACCGGCCGATCCCGGCCGGAAAAGTCGGCGCCGACGAGGCGCGGGCGCTTGGCATTGGTCTGGCGGGGCTTGCGGTGGTGATGCTGGCGCTGGCCACCAACATTTTCGCGGCGGGACTGCTCGCCTTCACTATATTTTTCTACGCCGTGGTCTATTCGATGTGGCTGAAACGCTGGACGCCCCAGAACATCGTGATCGGCGGCGCTGCGGGGGCCTTTCCGCCGATGATCGGCTGGGCGGCGGTTACCGGGGGCGTTTCGGTCGAGGCGGTGGCGATGTTCGCGCTGATCTTTTTCTGGACGCCGCCGCATTTCTGGGCGCTGGCGCTGTTCATGAAATCCGACTACCACGATGCTGGCGTGCCGATGCTGACCGTCACGCACGGACGGCGCGTCACCCGTAACCACATTCTGGGATATTCGGTTGTTCTGGCCGCTGTTGGGGTTGCCGCGGGTTTCACAACCCTTGGCGGGCCGGTCTATTGGGTGGCCGCGCTGTCGCTGAACGCGCTGGTGCTGAAAGGCGCGGTTGCGATCTGGCGCAGCGACGAAAAAATCGCCGAAGCAGCGGGCTATGCAAGAGAAAAACGGTTCTTCCGGTTCTCGCTCTGGTACCTATTTGCGATCTTCAGCGCGATACTGATCGACACCGGTCTGGCCGCCTGGGGGGTCAACTGATGGCGATTTCGCGCGATCACGACCTGCACCGTCGCCGGCTTGGCCGCAACATAGGCGTCGCGCTGGCGCTGGCCGGTTTCGCGGTATTGATGTTCGGCTTGACCGTGGTCAAAGTCGGCAAAGGTGGCAACATCGAGGCCTATGATCATTCGACCCGCACCAGCATCCTTGTGGAAGATCAGTGATGGCCGTGACCGGACCCCGCAAGACCGCGTTTGGCCTTTTGGGCGTGGTCGTTGTCATGGGCGCGCTGGCCTGGGCAGCGGTGCCGCTTTACAACTGGTTTTGCAGCGTCACCGGATTTGCTGGCACCACCCTGACCGCCGACACCGGGTCGGACGAGGTTCTGGACCAAACCATCACCATCCGCTTTGACGCCTCGCTCGACCGGACAATGCCCTGGACTTTCAAGCCTGTGGTGCAGGAAATGCAGCTCAGGATCGGCGAGACCGGCCTGGCGTTCTACGAGGCCCACAATCCGACCAGCCGCGTTGTCGCAGGCTCGGCCAGCTATAACGTCACACCCTATCAGGCGGGCGGCTTTTTCATCAAGATCGACTGTTTCTGCTTTGAAGAACAGGTGCTTGAGCCCGGCGAACGGGTGCAGATGCCGGTGACCTTCTATGTCGATCCCGAGATCGTCGACGACCGCGACGCAAACTACATCCACACCATCACGCTTTCCTACACTTTCTACGAAATCGACGCCCCTAAGACCCAGGCGGGTCTTGCCTTGCGCCGTGAAACCGACTTCAACTAAGCCCGACAAAGGGGCCGCAGAATGGCGCATGAAAAAAATCACGACTATCACATCCTGAACCCCTCGGTCTGGCCATTCGTGGGGGCTCTTAGCGGCTTTACCATGTTCTTTGGCGCGGTGTTGTGGTTCCATGACATCACGGTCTGGATCTTTCTGATCGGCATTACCGGCGTGCTTTACGTCATGTTCGCCTGGTGGTCCGACGTGATCGCCGAATCGCATCAGGGCGACCACACGCCGGTGGTGGTGATCGGGCTCAGGTACGGGTTCATCTTTTTCATCACGTCCGAGGTCATGTTTTTCGCAGCCTGGTTCTGGACCTTCTTCAAACACGCGATGTACCCCATGGGCCCGCAAAGTCCGGCCATCGACGGCATCTGGCCGCCCGCCGGGATCGAGGTTTTCGACCCCTGGCACTTGCCCCTGATGAACACGCTGATCCTGTTGTGCTCGGGTGCGGCGGCGACCTGGGCACACCACGCGCTGGTGCACGAGAACAACCGCAAAGATCTGGTGAACGGGCTGGTGCTGGCGATTTTACTTGGCGCGCTTTTCACCTTCTTCCAGGGGTACGAATACAGCCACGCGGCCTTCGGGTTCTCGGGCAATATTTATGGCGCGTCGTTCTTCATGGCCACGGGTTTTCACGGCGCCCATGTGATCATCGGCACGATCTTTCTGACCGTGTGCCTGTTCCGGGCCCGGGCCGGACATTTCACACCCGAACGCCACGTCGGCCTCGAGGCCGCTGCCTGGTACTGGCACTTTGTCGATGTGGTCTGGCTGTTTCTGTTCAGTGCCATCTACATCTGGGGCAGCGTTCCGGGCTGAAGCAGTTGAAAACCCGTCACCAAAACGCATAAAGCAGAGCGCGGGCCAAATAGTCCGCGCTTTTCAATTCGGGACCCGCCCCATGCGCCGCATTCTCTTCCCGCTGGTCATCGGCCTTTTCGGCGCGGTGGTTCTAGTCGCCTTGGGGTCATGGCAGGTGCAGCGGCTGGGCTGGAAATCGGCAGTATTGGCCGACATCACCGCGCGTATCTCGGCGGCACCGGTTGACCTTCCCGTAGTACCCGAACAGACGCGCGATACCTATCTGCCAGTCCAGATCGCCGGGTATTTCACCGGCGACGAACTGCACGTTCTGGTGTCGGTGAAGGTGGGCGGCGCCGGTTACAGGATCATTTCCGCGTTCAAAAGCGGCGACCGGCGGATCATGGTCGATCGTGGCTATGTGGCGCTTGAGGCCAAAGACGCCACACGCGTTGCGACCGAGGCTGTGATCACCGGCAATCTGCATTGGCCCGACGAGACCGACCGCTTCACGCCCGACCCCGATCTTTCGGCTTCGATCTGGTTTGCCCGCGACGTTGCGGCCATGGCGCGGGCGCTGAACACCGAGCCGGTGCTTGTCGTTGCCCGTTCCCTGCCGCCTGGCGACCACAGTGTGATACCCCTTCCGGTCAACACCTCTGGTATCCCGAACAATCATCTGGAATATGCACTCACATGGTTCTCGCTGGCCATCGTCTGGCTGGCGATGACTGGTTTCTGGCTTTGGCGGCAGAGGGCATCGGGCGGCTAGACATGCGGTATATCTCGACACGCGGACAGGCCCCCGCCCTGAGCTTTGAGGCGGCGATGCTGACCGGCCTCGCGCGTGACGGCGGGCTTTATGTACCGGCCGAAATTCCAGTGATCGAGCCCGCCGACATCGCCGCCCTGGCCGGGCTCTCGTATGAAGAAGCGGCGCATCGGGTGATGCTCCCGTTCATCGGCGACGCGTTCTCCCCTGAAGAATTTGCCGGGCTTATCACCCTGGCCTATGCCGGGTTTGACCATGCTGCCCGTGCGCCGCTGAGTGAACTTGGCCCTGGTCACTTTCTGCTCGAACTTTTCCACGGGCCGACGCTGGCCTTCAAAGATTTCGCCATGCAGTTGATCGGCCAGCTTTTCGAGGCCTCGCTGACGCGCTCGGGGTCGCGGGTCACTATTGTCGGGGCCACCAGCGGCGACACCGGATCGGCGGCAATCGAGGCCTTCGCGGGGCTGAGTGCGGTCGATATCTTCATCCTTTACCCGCACGGGCGCGTCAGCGAAGTGCAGCGCCGCCAGATGACCACGCCGACGGCGGCAAACGTCCACGCGCTGGCTGTCGATGGCGATTTCGACGATTGTCAGGCGGCGCTGAAGGCACTGTTCAACGACCATGCTTTTCGCGACAGCGTGCGCCTGGCCGGGGTCAATTCGATCAACTGGGCGCGGGTGCTGGCGCAAGTGGTCTATTACTTCACCTCTGCTGTGGCCCTCGGCGACCCGCACCGGCCGGTCGACTTCACCGTACCCACTGGCAATTTCGGGGATATTTTCGCAGGCTCGGTCGCCAAGGCCATGGGGCTGCCGATTGGCAGGCTGGTGATCGCCACCAACCAGAACGACATTCTGCACCGGACCCTGCAGACCGGGGCGCAGGTGAAAGAGCCGGTCAAAGCCTCGATCAGCCCGTCGATGGACATCCAGGTCAGCTCCAATTTTGAGCGCGCGCTTTTTGATGCCTACGGGCGCGATGGCCGGGCCGTTGCCAGCGCCATAGCCGAGCTTGCGCGGACCGGACGCCTGACCGTCGGGCAGGGGGCCATCGAGACCCTGCGCGACACCTATTCCTCGGGCTGCGCGTCCGAGGATGAGACGCGCGCGACGATCTCGGCCGTGCAGTCCTCGGCAGGCGCGCTTTTGTGCCCGCATTCGGCCGTGGGCGTGAAAGTTGCCACCGAGCATCTGGGCCCAAACCCGATGATCACATTGGCCACGGCGCATCCCGCGAAGTTCCCGGATGCGGTCGAAGCCGCCACCGGCATTCGCCCGCCCCTTCCCAAAGCCATGGCGGATCTTTATGAGCGGCCCGAGCGCGTGACCCGGATCGACAACGATCTGGCCGCGATAAAGACATTGATCAAAGAACGGATTTCTGCGTGACAGTGCAAATTCACACTCTGGCAAACGGGTTGCGGGTGGTTAGCGAACATATGCCGGGGCTGGGGTCGGCCTCGATCGGCGTCTGGGTCGGGGCCGGCTGCCGCCACGAGCGGCCTCAGCAAAACGGTATCGCCCATTTCCTGGAACATATGGCGTTCAAGGGCACGCGGACGCGCACCGCCTTGCAGATTGCCGAGACCATCGAAGATGTGGGCGGGTTCATCAACGCCTATACCAGCCGCGAAACCACCGCCTATTACGCCCGGGTTCTGGGCGAGGACGTGCCGCTGGCGCTGGAAGTGATCGCGGATATACTGCGCAATTCGATCTTCGAGGCGCGCGAGATCGAAGTCGAGCGCGGGGTGATCCTGCAGGAGATTGGCCAGGTCTACGACACGCCCGACGATGTCATTTTTGACTGGCTGCAAGAGGCCGCTTTCCCCGATCAGCCCATGGGCCGCCCGATCTTGGGGCCCGAGGAACGGGTGCGGGCGTTTGCGCGCGACGATCTGGCCGGGTTTGTCGGTGAGCATTACGGACCGGCGCAGCTGATCCTTTCGGCGGCAGGTGCGGTGGATCATGACCAGATCGTCGCCATGGCCGAGCGTCTGTTCGGCGATATGCCCGCCCAGCAGACCCCTGCCGCGCAGCCCGCGCGCTTTCAGGGCGGTGAAGTCCGGCGCATCCGTGATCTGGAACAGGCGCATTTTGCGCTTGCTTTCGAAGGCCCCGGCTATCGAAACCCCGAGATCTATGCGGCGCAGATTTTCGCAACCGCGTTCGGCGGTGGAATGTCGTCGCGATTGTTCCAGGAAGCGCGCGAAAAGCGCGGGCTTTGCTATACGATCTTTGCCCAGGCCGCGGCCTATGCCGAAACCGGCACGATAACGATCTATGCCGGAACCGGCGGCGATCAGGTTGGCGAACTGGCGCAATTGACGGTCGACGAACTGGCCCGCGCCGCTTCGGATTTCTCCGAGGCCGAGGTGGCGCGCGCCCGCGCCCAGATGAAGGCGGGGCTCGTGATGGGGCTCGAGGGACCCTCGTCGCGGGCCGAACGCATGGCGCGGCTTTTGGCGATCTGGGACCGGGTGCCCAGCCTGGAGGAAACCATTGACCAGATCGAGGCGGTCGATGCCGCGCGCTTGCGCGGGTTTGCAGCGGGGTTGGCCGCAGCACCAGCGGCGGCGCTGGCGCTCTACGGCCCAGTTGACGGCGCCCCATCGGTCGAGGTGCTGGTCGGGCGGGCCGGGGCCTGATGCTGAGGCGGCGTCGCAAGATCCGGATCGAGACCGACCGGCTCACGCTGCGCCCGCCCCAGCATTCCGATTATCGCGCCTGGTCCGGTCTGCGCGCCGCCAGCAGCGACTTCCTGACCCCCTGGGAACCGGCGTGGGCCCCCGATCATCTGACCCGCAAAGCCTTCACCAACCGGGTCTACTGGGTTCAGCGATCCATTTCTGGCGGCACCGCAGTGCCGCTGTTCCTGATCCGGCGCGACACCAACGGTCTGGTTGGCGCGATCACGCTCGACAACATCCAGCGCGGGCCGAGCCAGTCGGGAACCCTGGGGTACTGGACCGGCGAGGCCTATGCGCGACAGGGCTTTATGCGCGAGGCCATCCAAGCCGTGGTCCACCACGCCTTTCACCAGCTCGACCTCAGCCGGGTGGTGGCTGGCTGCCTGGCCGACAACACCGCTTCGCGCGGGGTGCTGGAAAAATGCGGGTTCAAATACGAGGGCGTCGCGCAGAGCTATCTGCAGATCGACGGGCGCTGGCGCAATCACGTGCTTTATGCCAATCTGCGCGGGGATCGCCGCGGCAAGACCGCCGCAGGCTGACCCCGACTTGCGCACCGGGGACACCTTGGAATGCTCAGAGTTGGATTGATCCTTTGCCTATCGGCGGGGATGGCCGCCGCGCAGGACCGGCGGCCCAGCCATTGCATTGCTCTGGCCGAAAGCACACCCGGTATCGCCTATCTTCACCGCGCGTCCTTCGGCGAGCCGGTGCTGCAGGACGCGGTGCGGCTGAGCTATGTCGACCATTCGACCTTTCTGATCGAATCCACTGGCGGCCTGACCATCGCCACCGATTTCACCGGCTATCTCGGAGCGTTTTCTGCGGTACCCGATGTTGTCACCATGAACCACGCCCACACCAGCCACTGGACCGGTTTTCCCGACCCGCGCATCGCGCATGTGCTGCGCGGCTGGGGCGATGGCAGCGGGCCGGCGGACCACTACCTCGAGCTTGGCGATGTGCTGATCCGAAATGTTCCGACGGATATCCGTTCGCGACCCGGCGGCGGCGTGGAAAAAGACGGCAATTCGATCTTTGTGTTCGAGGCTGCGGGGCTTTGCATCGGGCACCTGGGCCACTTGCATTACGAACCGAGCGCCGAGCAGTACGCGGCGATTGGGCGTCTGGATGTGGTGATGGCGGCGGTCGATGGCGGACTGACGCTGGACCTGCCAACCATCACCCGGGTGCTGAAACGCCTGCGCGCCAGGATCGTGATCCCGATGCATTGGTTTTCCGGTTTTGCGCTCGACGCGTTTCTGAACGGCATGCGCGACGATTTTGAGGTGGTCTTTGCCAATGCCAATCACCTTGACGTGTCGCTGCGAACATTGCCGTCGCGCCCGCGGGTCGTGGTGCTTGCCCCCGGCAACAGACGCGACCCAGGTTTTGACGACTAGCGGACCCAATTCGCACCCAGATAAAGCGCCTGCCTGCAGCAATCGTCCGCGTCTCCGGCGGCGCAATCCCTTGGTGCCCTTGCATCCGGCGCCCGCACATGATCCGAGACGCACATGTTGAACCCGGTCTCGGATGCATTCGTTCAGGCGCTGCAGAAAAAACTGCCTTTGGCGGTCTTTGGCGCCGACCCGACCGGCTATCGCCAGGATCCCCGGAAGATCATCGTGGGCCGGGCCCGGGTCGTTCTGCGCCCCGGGTCGACCGACGAGGTTGCCACCATCGTCCGCGCCGCCAATGCCGCGCGCGTCGGGGTGATCCCCTATGGCGGCGGCACCGGATTGGTCGGTGGTCAGCTATCGCCCGACGTGCCCGAACCGCTGGTCCTGGCGCTCGATCGAATGAACCGCATTCGCGCCGTCCACTCACGCGAAAACGTTCTGGTCGCCGAGGCGGGTGCGCCGTTGCGCACGGTGCAGACTGCGGCCGAAGCGGCGGACCGGCTTTACCCGCTGTCGCTCGCCTCCGAGGGCTCGGCGCGCATCGGCGGGACGCTTTCGACCAACGCCGGTGGCGTGCAGGTTCTGCGCTACGGCAGCGCCCGCGATCTGTGCCTGGGGCTCGAGGCGGTTCTGCCCGACGGGTCTGTCCATCACGGGCTGAAGCGGCTGCGCAAGGACAACACCGGCTATGATCTCAGAAACCTTCTGATCGGGGCCGAGGGCACGCTTGGAGTGATCACCGCCGCGGCGCTGCGGCTATTCCCCCGACCGGGCGATATCGCGACCGCGTATCTTGCCGTGACCGACCCGGCGGCGGCGCTGGGTCTGCTGGCGCTGGCCGGGGCGCGGCTCGGCGCGGGACTGACCGCCTTCGAGCTGATCCACCGTCAGGGCCTCGATTTCATGGACGAGACCGGCATCGCCTTTCGCGACCCGCTGACCGACCGACCCGACTGGGCGGTGCTGGTCGAGGTCGCGCTGCCCCAGGGTCGCGCGGCCGAGGACGCGATGACCGGGCTTTACAGCGCCGGACACGCCGCCGGACTGGTCACAGACGGTATCATCGCGTCGTCACACGCGCAGCGCGACGCGCTTTGGCAATTGCGCGAAAACATCCCCGAAGCGAACCGCCGCGTCGGGGCCGTGGCCAGCCACGATATAGCGCTGCCGCTGTCGGTGATCCCCAATTTCATCGCCCGCGCCCAGGCCGTGGCCGCCAAAATCGGGGCCTTCAGGGTCAATTGCTTTGGCCATCTGGGTGACGGAAATCTGCATTACAACATCTTCCCGCCACCGGGCACTCTGCGCGACCCGCTCCGCGACACCGGCACGCAGTTCACCCGCGCTCTGCACGATCTGGTCGATGCGATGGGCGGCAGCTTCAGCGCCGAACACGGGGTCGGGCGGGTGAAGGTCGACGACCTGGCGCGCTATGGCGACCCGGCCAAACTGGCCGCGATGCGGGCGATAAAATCCGCCCTCGATCCGCATGGAATCATGAACCCCGGCGCGATCTTCGGGTGAATGCCGGTAAACCATTCGCGGCATTTTCGCCCCGAAAGCCGCAAAATACGTTGCCGCGCCGATCCGAAATCACCTCTAATCATGATAAATTCAATGGCAAGACCTGAACTCAGACGGAAAGTTCACGTGCCGATACTTCGAAATATCCGTCGGACTGCCATTTGGACGATATGCGCGATGGCCGGATCACTGGGCATTTCCGGGCCTTCAGTGGCGCAGGGATTTCTTGAAAATACCAGTCTTGTCGATATCCACAGCGGCAGCGGTCTCAGCGATACGGTGCGGTCGGTGTCCCATGGCAGCTTTCAGCTCGCCGACGGCTCGGACATTCGCTTTTCGGATTGGTACACCAGCCAATGGCAGGACGTCCATGTCACCTGGATGACGCAACTTCATGATAATGTTGGCGTCTATTGGGGCCTCGGTACCGGTGAGCGTGGCCAGAAATATACCATCGATCCCAGCTTGAAACTGGGTTTTGTGCTGCGCCACGACCTGTCCGACCGGTCACAACTGTCGCTGTGTGCGACCCACACCATCGGCGGCGGTCTGAGCGAAACAAGCTGCACTGCAGATTATGGCGCGATTGGCGGTGTGCAGACCGTCAACTGCCGGCTGGCGGCGACGGCGCTGCCGCCGTCCGAGACGCTTCAATACCCTTTTGATGAGCCGCCCGAAGGAAAAGGCAAACCTGGCGGCGGCAACGATGAAGATCCGCCGGTCACTGAAGGTTCGTGGTATTCTTGGATGCACCAGAATGTGCAAGGGACCTGGGACGCCACCGATCTCGATCAGCCCCTGACAGGGCATATTCACAGAATAAAGATCAACGGCGACCCCGCGAGGGCGGCCGTTTTTCGTCAGTCGCCCGCGAATTCGCACAGCGCGTGCACCGCCATGCCCATGGCCTCGAGCCTGGCGCGACCGCCCAGGTCAGGCAGGTCGATGACGAAGGCACAGCCGATGATCTCGCCGCCCAGCCGTTCGATCAGCTTTATTCCGGCCTCGGCGGTGCCGCCGGTGGCCAGCAGGTCATCAACGACCAGAACCCTTTCACCTGCCGCAATCGCATCGTCGTGCAATTCAACCGTGGCCGAGGCATATTCCAGTACGTAATCCTGCTCGATGGTCGCGCCCGGCAATTTGCCTTTCTTGCGGATCGGTACAAAGCCGACGCTCAGCTGATGGGCCACCGCGCCGCCCAGAATGAAACCGCGCGCCTCGAGCCCGACAACTTTGTCGATCGGCTCGCCCGCGTAGGGGTGCAAGAGCTGGTCAATGGCCATCCGAAACCCGCGCGGATCGGCGAAAAGCGTCGTGACATCGCGGAACATGATGCCTGCGTGCGGAAAATCCGGTATCGTGCGGATGTAGTCTTTGACCGAACCGGTCCGCATTGCGCTTTGGCTCCTTGCCGTTGATCCTGAACGAAAAAGGTGAGCCACGCCGGGGCGGCATTGTCAACCGAATGCGAGAAAATCGCGATGAACCAGCGCCAAAGCGTGGTGCGCGTTGGAGAACCGGCGGTTGTGTGGTACAACAAAAACTCAATTTAAGCGAAATATATTTTTTGGGGGTTATGACCATGACTGACAATAGTTCCGAAATTATCGCCTCGGTATCACCGCGTTCGCTGGGACCAAACTCGCTCTTTGACGAAACCGTTCAGATCACCAGTGAAAATGTGACCGAGTTTTCGTCGGACCCAAGCGATATCCGAGACACCAAAAACGCGCTGACCCGTGCCGGGTTCACGGTTTACGAAGAGGCGTCCAGCGAACAGACGGTGCAGATCGGTGGCAGTGCCAAGCAGTTCAAGGATTTCTTCGGTGCGAAGCTGAAAAAGCAAAAGGCCGAGATCGGACCCGGCGTGGAAATCTCGTTCATGGCAACCGACGAGGATCCCGAGGAGGCGCTCCTGAGCGCGCCCGAGGAATTTGCGCCGCTGATCGAAGGCGCGGTGATCGCGCGTCCGCCAACCTATTTTTCGGTATCGGCGATTCCGCCGATTGCCGATGTACACCCCGACGCATACCCGTATTTCTACGTTCCGGACGGGATATCTGTCATGCTGCGCGCGGCGCGCGTGCATCGGTTGGGCGTCACAGGCAAGGGCATTGTGGTTGGTATGCCCGACACCGGCATGGCACCGCATCCATTCTACCGTGAACGCGGCTATCGGATCATGCGCACGTTGCTGGTGCCAGGTGCCAGCGACCCGTCAGTGGACCTTGTGGGACACGGAACAGGCGAGGCGGCAAATGTGTTCGCATGCGCGCCTGATGTCAGGTTGCGCCCGATCAAGATGGGCAACGATACCGTCGGCGCTATCAATACAGCGCTGAATTCATCGCCCAGGCCGCATATCCTGACCAACAGCTGGGGGTACAGTGCTGACATGCCGGGCACGACCATCCCAAACTTCCTCAAACCGCTCGAAGCGGCGATCTCCAACGCCGTGGCCAAGGGCATGATAATCTGCTTCTCGGCCGGCAACGGGCATTTCGGTTTCCCTGGGAGTCATCCAGACGTCATTTCGGTTGGCGGAGTTCATGTGAACCTGCCCAATCTGGCCGATTTCGAGGCCTCAAGCTATGCCTCGAGCTTCAAATCGACGTGGTATCCTGGCCGGTCCTGTCCGGATGTCTGCGGCCTGACCGGAAAGCGCGTCAACATCGGTGGCGACAAGGCGCCCAGCATCATGTTGCCGGTGCAGGAAGGCGCCCAGCTTGACACAATCGCGCCGCCAACCGGGCCCGGAACCGACGGATATGGTCTGTTTTCGGGAACCTCTGCAGCGTGTCCGCAGATCGCCGGAATCGTGGCGCTGATGAAAGAGAAAAAGGCGTCGCTGTCGCCCGCCGGGGCCAAGGCAAAGCTCAAGCAAAGCGCCCGCGACGTGAAGAAAGGCACCACGGCGCACGACGTTACGGCCGTGGCCGGACCCGATCTTGCGACCGGGGCAGGGCTTGCCGATGCCAAGTGGGCCTATCTCAACACTATGAGCGAGGTCGCCACAGCGTTCTTCGCGGCCCCCAAAGAACAGCAGCTGGCGATGGTGTCGAGCGGCGAAATGCCCGAAGTTTCGCAGGAATTCGTCCAGGACCTGATCGAGACCTTGCGCTCGCGCTAGGCGATGCAAACATGTAGGCGGACGGCCGGCACCCTTGGTGCCGGCCACCGGTTTGCGAATTGAATTGAAATGGGGGCTGTTCATGGCCGACATCAACAGGGTCGTGGTGCAAGTTGTGATGAAGGACGAACTGGGCGGTTCCATTCTGACCCAGCAGACGCCGCGGGCTGGGGCGGGCGATGTCAGCCCGGAACGAGCCGCGACAATTCGCCGTAAGCTCGAAATTCTGGGGTTCGAAGTGCTGGAAGGCAATCTGAACACGCTGTCTGTGGCCGGACCACCGGGTTTGCTGGCCGAGACATTGGGCATCACCGCCGATGCAGCGTCAGCCGGTGTGGCCGCGCATGCGACCCGGATCATTCCCGAACTCGAACCTTTCGTGGCAGATGCCTTTATTCCGCCAGCGCCAGAGTTTTTTCCCTAGAGCGGTTTGCGTTTAAATTGAGTCAAAATTCGCTGCCTCTCGATCAGCATGCTGCTGATTTCGAACGCGAATTTCGATGTCCTGTGCCTCATTGAAAACGCAAACCGCTTTAATGGCTCTCGACCCGGCTGTCATCGGTCATCGAGAGCAGGGCGCGGCCGAGTTCGCCGACCAGCCCCTGGATCCGCTCGTCGGTCATGGCGGCCAGAAGATCCGAAACCGCCGGGTCGAGGCCGGTTTCGACTTCCGGCGGAACGCTTCTGACCCGCGTCATCTGCAGCCCCAGAAGCGACAGCGCCTCGTGTGGCGCTGCTTCTTCAAGCAGGCGCATCGCGATGGCCTGCACGGTCAGGCGCCGCAAAGCGCCAATTTCGGCCATGGCCGCCAACATCGGTTCCTGGTGTGCCATATTGTTTTTCTGCTCGGCCCGACGGCGAGACCCGTCGGGCTCAACCATCGTTGTTCAGCTGCCCTCGATAGCAAATCTTTGTTAACCCACGATTAAAGCACCCGCCTCGCGATGGCGTCTAGCTTGGACAGAAGCGCCGGGTCACGCTTGTCGGGCGCGGTCAGAATCGCGTGGTCCAGCGCCCGGTCACAGTCGTGCGGGCAAAGCGCGCGGTCTGCGCCCAGCAGCGCCGGCAGCTTGGCAACCAGCGTTCGCGCCTTGTCGGCGTTGCCCGTCAGCGTGGCGATAAGCGCACTGATGTCGACTGCGCCGTGGTCGGGGTGCCAGCTGTCGTAGTCGGTGATCATGGCCACGGATGCATAGCAAAGCTCGGCCTCGCGCGCGAGTTTCGCCTCGGGCATGTTGGTCATGCCGATCACATCCGCGCCCCACGCCTCGCGGTACATTTTCGACTCGGCCAGGGTCGAGAACTGCGGGCCCTCCATGGCCAGATAGGTGCCGCCGTCGTGCACGGTGATCGCCGCCGCCTTGGCCGCCGCAACGCAGGCCGCGCCAAGCCGCGGGCAGGTGGGATGCGCAACCGAAACATGGGCCACGCAGCCGGCGCCGAAAAAGCTTTTCTCGCGCGCAAACGTTCGGTCGATGAACTGATCGACAACCACGAAATCGCCCGGCGCCATGGCCTCGCGGAATGACCCGCAGGCCGAGACGCTGACCACGTCGCTCACCCCCAGCCGTTTCAGCGCGTCGATATTGGCGCGGTAGGGCACGGTGGTGGGCGAATGCACGTGACCGCGCCCGTGCCGGGGCAGAAAGGCCATAGCCACACCGTCCAACGTGCCGGTCAGAATGGCGTCCGAAGGGGCCCCCCATGGGCTTTCAACCGCTGTCCAGGTGGCGTCCAGCAGGCCCTCGATCTGGTAGATGCCCGACCCGCCGATGACGCCGATCATTGTCGCTGACATGAGATCCCCCTGGCCGCTGCCCCGCCCGGGTATAGGACGAAGCTGTGCGCGATGAAAAGACAGCGCGCGCGGGCTTGACGGTTTCTTTACAGGCCCGCGGCCCGGCGCGCATCAGTCGTCGGGACGCGCCAGGGCGAAAAGCTCGGTCACGGCCAGATAATCGCGGTAGCCAAGCCGCGCCAGGGGCTGGAAAGTGGTCACATCAAACCGCCCGTCGCGCAAACAGTCGTCGCGCAGGTGAATGCCGCTCACCTCGCCCAAAATCAGGTAATTGTCGTGGCCTTTCAGGGTGGCGACATCGCTCGCCCGGCATTCCAGCGACGCCGGCGCATCGCCAACGCGCGGACAGGGGATGGTCTCGCAGGCCGCCCGAACAGCACCCGAGCGTTCGAACTCGTCCACATCGGGCGGGAAATGCTCGGTGGTCACGTTCATCACATCGCGCGCCGCATATTCGACGATATTGACGCAGAAAACCCCGGTCTCTTTGATGTTGCGCACCGAATCTTTCCAGTCGGTCGAGGCGAACATGACCTGTGGCGGCGTATAGGCGATGCCGTTGAAGAACGAATAGGGGGCCAGGTTGTCGATACCACCCGCGCTGCGCGTCGATATCCAGCCGATCGGACGCGGCGTGATTATGGCGCTGAATGGGTTGTGCGGCAGGCCGTGACCGTCTTGGGGTTTATAGAACATTCGCCTCACGCAGGCTTTGGATTTGCCGCCTTTTTACGCCTGTGCTAGGGGCCGTACCAGCGGGAAATGCGGGCACGAACGGGGGCAGCTTGTACCAACTGACGGTCGAAAGCCACCACGACTGGTGGGAGGTCGAGGCGCTTTACGACCTCGCCTTCGCGCCCGGGCGCGAAGCGCTGTCGTCTTACCGCCTGCGCGACGGGGTCGACCCGCTGGCGGCGCTGGCGCGTGTCGCCCGCGACCGCGACGGGGTGCTGGCCGGGGCGATCCGGGTCTGGCCGGTGGTGGTGGGGGGCGACACGCGCGCGATCCTGCTGGGCCCGATTGCTGTCCACCCGACGCGCCAGGGCGAAGGCCTGGGCGGTGCCCTGATCCGCACCGCGCTTGGCGCGGCGGTCGCGCATGGCTGGGCCCGTGCGATGCTGATCGGTGACGCGCCCTATTACGGGCGTTTTGGGTTCTCGCGGCTCGCACATGTCACCATGCCGCCGCCCACCAACCCCGACCGCGTACTGGGCCTGGCGCTGGTGGCGGACGCATGGCGGGGGATCGCCGGTTCGGTCAGGCCCTGGGGCGCGTGATCGCGCCGCGCATTCTGCGCGTCGCCCGAGGCGGGGGGCCTTGCCCCCCGCACCCCCCAAAGTATTTCTGAAACAATGAACTTATCCGAGGCTCTGGTCCAGCTGGCCCAGCCAGGCCATCACCGCCGGCCGCACCGACTGCGCGCCCGACGCGCGGGCCTGGTCGATCACGCCTTTGACCTCTTGCAGGTCGACGCGCCGCAGCAGGTGTTTGACCGGCCCGATCGAGGCCGGGCGCATGGAAAGGTTCCGCAGGCCCATGGCCGCAAAGCACAACGCCTCGACCGGGCGGCCCGCGTCTTCGCCGCAGAAACTCAAGCTGGTGTCGGTTTCCCGACAGCGATTGGCGATCAGTTCGAGAAACGACAGGAAACTGACGTTCAGCGTGTCATAGCGCTTGCGCACCCGTTCGTTTTCGCGGTCGGCGGCAAAAAAGAACTGTTTCAGATCGTTGCCGCCGATGGAAATAAAATGCGCCATTTCAAAGAATTGACGGGGCGCGAACGCCAGGCTCGGGGTCTCGAGCATGGCGCCAATATCGACCTTGGACGGGGTCGGGTGGCCCAGCCGCTTTTCGCGTTCGATCTCGGCCAGAAGAAGTTCGCGCGCCTCGCGAAATTCATCGAACTGGGCAACAAAGGGAAACATCACCGTCAGCGGTCCGCCGTTCGCCGCGCGGATCATCGCCTGCAACTGCATCCGCATCACGCCTGGCCGGTCCAGCCCGACCCGGATCGCCCGCCAACCCAGCGCCGGGTTGGGTTCTTCGGTGGCCTTCATATATGGCAGCACTTTGTCCGACCCGACATCGAGCGTGCGAAACACCACCGTGCGCCCGCGCGCCGCCTTGATCACGCGCGCATAAAGGCTGGCCAGTTCGCCGCGTTTTGGCACCGTGGGCCGCGCCAGAAACTGCAATTCGGTTCGAAACAGGCCGACGCCTTCGGCCCCCGATCCCTCTATCGACGGCAGATCGGCCATCAGACCGGCGTTCATGTACAGCGACACCACTTCGCCCGACAGCGTGCGCGCCGGCAGGGTGCGAATGTGGCTGTATTCCTCGAGCGCATGGGTCTGCATCTCGAGCTTGTCGCGAAACGCGGCAACCACTGTATCGTCGGGGCGCAGATGCACGATCCCGGCTTCGCCATCGACCATGATGTGATCGCCGTTCAGTGCGTGGGTGGCGATGTCTCGCGCGTTGATGACAAGGGGAATGGCCCAGGCTCGCGCCACGATTCCGGCGTGGCTGCCGACCGACCCCTCTTCCAGCACGATCGCTTTCAGATTGCGCCCATAGCTCAGCAATTCGCCCGGACCGATGTTGTGGGCCACCAGAACCGGGTCACCCGGCATCTCGGCGCCGGTGTCCTGACCCTGACCGGTCAAAATGCGCAGCAGCCGGTTCGACAGGTCATCCAGATCGTGCAGTCGCTCGCGCAGATAGGGATCGGGCACCTGGTTCATCCGTGCCCGCGCCGCCGATTGTTCCTTTTCCACCGCCGCTTCGGCCGACAGACCGCGGGCCACGTCTTCGTCCATGCGCCTGAGCCAGCCGCGCGACGAGGCGAACATGCGGTAGGCCTCCAGAACCTCGCGCTGTTCCTTGTCGGGCATCTCGGCAGTGGACAAAAGATCGTCGATGCTGACCTGCAATTTGGCCACGGCGTCTTTCAGCCGCTCGGCTTCGGCCTCGGGATCGTCGGCAATGGGTTTGGTGATCACGACGCGCGGATCGTGCAGCCAGACGTGGCCCTCGGCGGTGCCCTCTTGCCCCACGCCGCCCTTGAACTGTTCGGGCAGGGTGTGGCGCGCGGTCATCGCCGCCCCGGTGCCGACAAAGGCGCCAAGCTCGGTCATTTCGGCCAGCACCATGGCCACCACTTCCAGGCCGTAGATTTCGTCGTCCGAAAACTGGCGCTTGTCCTTGGATTGAACCACCAGCACGCCAAGCGTGTCGCCCAGCCGTTGAATAGGCACGCCCAGGAACGACGAGAATATTTCCTCGCCGGTCTCGGGCATGTACCGGAAACCGCGTTCGGAAGGCGCATCGGCGGAATTGATCGGACGCGACCGCGCCGCGACGCGCCCCACCAAGCCCTCGCCCACGCGCATCCGGGTGACGTGAACGGCGCCTGCCTTCAGGCCTTCCGTCGCGCACAGCTCCAGCGTGTCGTCGTCGCGCGCGAGGTAAATCGAACAGACCTCGGCTTCCATGGCCTGCGCGATGATCTGGGTGACATGATCCAGCCGGGTCTGGCCCGCGCCTTCCTCGGCCAAGGCCTCGCGCAACCGGCCAAGCAGCTTGCGACTGTCGCTTTCTCGGGCTTCGGCCATAATCGACCCTTATCCTTGCGCGCCTTTAAGCGTCAGGTTGAGTTTAGCGCATAGTGACAGGATTCTGGAAACCGGATTTGCCCGCCACTCGGCCGCGGTACACCACGCACCTCGAATCCATGTTTCGGCGTTAAACTTAATTAAATCAGTACGTTACTCCAATGCCCACCGTGAAACCTTTTCACGCTGCCCGATCCAACCCGAACGTGTCGTGCAGGGCCTGCACCGCCAGCTCCAGATATTTGCGGTCGATCAGAACCGAGATTTTGATCTCCGAGGTGGTGATCACCTTGATATTTATCGCCTCGGAACTCAGCGCCGCAAACATCTGTGCGGCCACGCCAGCATGGCTGCGCATGCCGATCCCCACGACCGAGACCTTGGCGACGCCTTCATCGACATCGAGCCCGTGAAAATTGATCTCGCCTTTCTCCTTGGCCCCGTTCAGCGCCTTTTGGGCCCGCCCGATCTGATCGGTCGGGCAGGAAAACGTCATATCCGTGCGCCCCTCTTCGGAAATATTCTGCACGATCATATCGACATTCACGCCAGCCTCCGACAGCGGCCCGAATATCGCCGCCGCGATCCCCGGCCGGTCGGCCACCGAGATCAGCGTCAGCTTGGCCTCGTCGCGGCTGTAGGCGACCCCCGAAACAACATTGCTTTCCACGATTTCCTCCTCGTCGCAGACGAAAGTACCGGCGCTGTCCGAGGGCTCCCCGAACGCGTTTAAAACCCTGAGGTTCACTTTATAGCGCATCGCCAGTTCGACCGACCGGGTCTGCAGGACCTTGGCGCCCAAAGAGGACAGTTCCAGCATTTCCTCGAACGCTATCCGATCAAGCTTGCGCGCCTTGTCCGAGATGCGCGGGTCGGTGGTATAGACCCCATCGACATCGGTATAAATATCACAGCGCTCGGCCCCGAAGGCGGCGGCAAAGGCCACGGCGGTCGTGTCCGACCCGCCCCGCCCCAGGGTGGTGATCCGCCCCTCGGCGCTGATCCCCTGAAAGCCCGCGATCACCGCCACGCGCATGCCTTCGCCGAATTTCTGCACGATGTTATCGGTCGGAATTTCCTCGATCCGCGCCGCCGAATGGGCACTGGTGGTCCTGACCGGCACCTGCCAGCCCTGCCACGACCGCGCCGGTACATCCATCTCTTGCAGGGTCAGCGCCACAAGGCCGGCGGTCGCGGTCTCGCCCGAGCTTACGACCGCATCATATTCGCGGCCGTCGAACATCGGCGAGGTCTCTTCGACCCACCCGACCAGCTCGTCAGTCTTACCCGCCATCGCCGAAACGATGACGATCACATCAAAGCCCTTCGCGACCTCGAGCCCCACGCGCTTGGAGGCGCGCCGGATCCGGTCGAGCGTGGCCACCGAAGTGCCGCCGAATTTCATCACCAGAATGGGCATTTGCGGTTCCCAGGCAAAATCCCGCGCGGTTTACGCGTGCCGCGTCTCGGGCGCAAGGGCGCGCCAGTTTTCGCAGCCCGGCCGATGCCAAACCGAGCGCCGCCGCAGGCGCTGCAAGGCCTTTGATTTGCAGGGGCAGCGCCCGTCGCCTGGGGCCCCGCCGGGGGCGGCGCAACGAAATTTCTTACGTGGCCGGCGCTCGCTTTCAGAATAACTCACACGATCGGCTAGATCATCTTCCGCTTCGGCGCGAACGGCAGCGGAGCAACCGGGACGCCGTCTTCGATCAGCGCGCGCGCCTCTTTGGGGCGTGCCTCGCCATAAATCGCCCGCTCGGGAGCCGCGCCCGAATGGATCGCCCGCGCCTCGGTCGCGAAGTTCATTCCGACGTATTCGGAATTTTCCTCGACCTGCTTGCGCAATTCAGCCAGGGCAACCTCGCGACTGGCGGCGGTCGACTGCGGAGTTTTGGTTTTGATGGTCGCGATGGAATTCCTGGTTCCCTGCACTTTGGGCGCCATCAGGGATTTGTTCACCTGACTTGCGCCGCAGTCCGGACATTCGATCAGGCCGCGCCTGGTCAGCGTATCAAACGCCTCAGCCGACTGAAACCAGCTGTCAAAGCCATGATCATTGGCGCATCTGAGCGTATAGCGGATCAATCGGATACCCCTTGCGGTCGGCTCGTAGATAGCCGCAAATGGTTAAATTGCAATGGCCGAGATCGCCTCAGGCGCGTTTGGGCGAAAAGTGCTGAATGATCTCGACCAACTCGGGTTCGTCCACCCGCGCGGCGGCTTTCTTGCGGGAAAACCACTTGCGACGGCGTTCCTTGGCCTCGGGGTATTTGCGGCGGGTTTTCAGCACCTTCAAAGGGAATACCGCGACCACGCACTGCAGATCGCCATCGTCTCCGCCCGATTTTATGTACGAGTAAATGCCCTGACATCGCGTGCCAATCTCGCCGGTCGCCCCTGCTTCTTCAAAGGCTTCGGTCGCTGCGGCCTCGGCCGGTGTCGCGCCCTCGACCGGCCAGCCCTTGGGAATAATCCAGCGGCCCGTGCCCCTTGAGGTCACCAGTAGAACCTGCACCTTGTCGTCGCGAATGCGCCAGCACAATGCGCCAAACTGCGTGCGTACCTCGCGCCGCCTTTCGTGGGCGACATTCAGGCGTGATTGTTTGAACTTGCCAACAGACAATTTTCGAACCCGCTCGCTTCGATACCCAGTTGTTAAACACTTGTTTTTGTGCCGGGACTGATTGTTATCCACAGAGCTAGCACGGGCGTGTGTTTCTGCAAAGGTTCACGATCCCCTTTTTGTCCTGCGCCGCAGGCGTCGGCAGCTCAATCTTTCATGCCCAAAGCGGAGTGCTTGCCGCAATCAAGGCGGACGCCGAGGCGATCGCGAGAATTCCCAGAGTAGACCGCCGGTTGGCTCCGCAACGCCAGCGCTTCCAGATCTTGTGCCACGGCCACGCCAAAACCGGTCCGATGGCCATCAGAGTCTCGAGCCGGTAAGCGGCGAGCGGCTCAAGGCCCGTCAAAAGCGCACCGCCAATCCCAAAAGCGAGAAGGCGGTTGGAAGAATGCAGCACGACGCCGCCAGTAACGCGAGAACACCGCCGGCCCCAACCATAATCCGGCCGGGGCCGGCGGTGTCCGAGCGTTCCGTGAGTATCGCCTTGATCACCATGCATCGAACGATGCATCCTGTAGGGGCTACAGGATCAAGGGAAAACATCTCACATGATTGCGATTGGCGTGGCAACGCGCCGTAGCGGCGTTTCGATTGAGACATTCCGCTATTACGAGCGCGCACGAGTTGTTCCGGCCCCGGGACGGGCGATGAACGGCAGGCGTGTCTTTACCGAGGCAGAGGATGGGCGCCTGAAATTCATCCGGCGCTGCCGTGATCTGGGGTTTGCGATGGCGGACGCGAAAAACTTGCTGGACTTGTCGGAGGGCTCAGACCAAGAATGTGCGGTCGTTCAAATCCTGTGCGAAACGCATTTGGTCGGCATCCGCAAGAAAATTTCGGATCTGAAACGGCTCGAAAGGGCGCTGAAAGAGCTGACAGCGAATTGCCGGACCGGATCGGCCAGCTGTCCAACGCTGGAGCTGCTAAAATCCTGATAGGCACGCCCCGCGTTCGCTGCGAACCGGATCGCGCGGCCGGTCTCGCGTCGGCTAGCGAAGATCGGGCGGCACAGCCTCTTTGCCGAGCGCATCGACAATTTCATCCAAAGCAACGACCTGGGTCTGCTTCTCGCCCAGCCGCCGCACGGTCACGGTCCGGTTCTCGACCTCGCGCGCGCCGATGGCCAAGATAACAGGCACCAGGCCATGCGAGTGCTCGCGGACCTTGTAGTTGATCTTTTCGTTGCGAATGTCGGCCTCGGCCCGCAGACCGCGCGCGCAAAGCGCCTGGACGACCTCGGCCACGAAATCATCGGCGTCCGAGATGATCGAGGCCACCACCACCTGACGCGGGGCCAGCCAGAACGGCAACCTGCCGGCGTAGTTTTCGATCATGATGCCAATGAAACGCTCGAACGATCCAAGGATCGCCCGGTGCAACATTACCGGCCGGTGTTTTTCGCCGTCGGGGCCAATGTAGGTGGCATTCAGCCGCTCGGGCAGGGTGAAATCCACCTGGAACGTCCCACATTGCCATTCGCGCCCAATGGCGTCTGTAAGGCTAAAATCGAGCTTTGGCCCGTAAAACGCGCCCTCGCCCGGATCAACCTCGAAATCGTTGCGGACTGACAGGATAGCCTTTTCCAGTGCGCCTTCGGCCTTGTCCCAGACATCGTCCGAGCCGACGCGCACCTCGGGTCGGGTCGACAGTTTGATGTCGAACTTGGTGAAACCGGCATCGCGATAGATCCTACTGAGAAGGTCGATAAAACTCGCGCATTCGGCTTCGATCTGGTCCTCGGTACAGAAGATATGCGCGTCGTCCTGGGTGAAGCCGCGCACCCGCATCAGCCCATGCAGAGCACCGTGGGGCTCGTAACGATGGCACGCGCCGAACTCGGCCAGCCGCAGCGGCAGATCGCGATAGGATTTGATGCCTTGATTAAAGACCTGAACGTGGCACGGGCAATTCATCGGTTTCAGAGCATTGACGCGTTTTTCGTTGGCGTGTTCCTCGTCAATTTCCGTGATGTACATGTGTTCACGGTATTTATCCCAGTGGCCCGAGGCCTCCCACAGTTTGCGATCTACCACCTGAGGGGTCTTGATCTCGCGGTAACCCGCCGCGGTCAGGCGGCGGCGCATGTAATCTTCCAGTTCCCGGTAGATAGTCCAGCCATTGGGGTGCCAGAATACCATGCCAGGGGCTTCTTCCTGAAAATGAAACAACTCCATCTTGCGGCCCAGACGCCGGTGATCGCGCTTTTCGGCCTCTTCCAGAAAGGTCAGATGATCTTTGAGCGCCTGGCGGTTCTGAAACGCCACGCCGTAGATGCGTTGCAGCATCTTGTTGTTGCTGTCGCCACGCCAATAGGCCCCAGCCACGCTCATCAGCTTGAAGGCATCGGCCGGCACCTGTCCGGTGTGCGCCAGATGTGGGCCACGGCAGAGGTCCTGCCAGCCACCGTGCCAATACATCCTGAGTGGCTCGTCGCCGGGGATCGCCTCGATCAGCTCTACTTTGTAGGGCCCGTGCGAATTTTTGTAATGCAAAATCGCACGGGCGCGGTCCCAGATCTCGGTGCGGACCGGATCGCGGGCGTTGATGATCGCTTTCATCTTGGCTTCGATGGTGCCCAGATCCTCTGGGGAAAACGGCTCGATCCGGTCAAAGTCGTAATACCACCCGTTTTGAATGACCGGACCAATGGTGACCTGCACTTCGGGCCAAAGCTCCTGCACCGCGCGGGCCATGATATGCGCCAGGTCATGGCGGATCAGTTCCAGCGCTTGGCGCTCGTCCTTCATGGTATGAATGGCGATCTCGGCGTCGGCTTCAATCGGCCATTGCAGATCCCAATGCTGGCCACCGACTGTCGCGCTGATCGCCTTTTTGGCCAGCGAGGTGGAAATGTCCGCCGCCACCTGCGACGCGGTCACGCCGACGTCGTAAGACCGGGAACTGCCATCGGGAAAAGTCAGGGAAAGCCTGGACAACTGTCGGTCTCCTCGTCGATTTGGCGCCTACGGAACGCCCGGTTGCGGGTTCATGGCCAGCTTTTTCGCCTTCGCGCAGGCGGAAGTCAACTGAATGCTTTCCTGAAGCCAGCCAATCGGCAATGATGCAGCGATAATATTGACCCGGCGGGGGAAATTGGGTGGCAGTGGAGATTCTGAAGACGTCGTCCGGGCGGCGGATCGCTTATCGCAAGACCTCTGGCGACGGGCCCGGCATCGTCTTTCTGGGCGGGTTCCGGTCAGACATGGAAGGCACCAAAGCCGCGCATCTTCAGGCCTGGGCGGCGGTGCAGGGCCGCGCCTTTCTCAGGTTTGACTATTCCGGGCATGGGGCGTCGACGGGTGGTTTTGAAGAGGGGTGCATCGGCGATTGGGTCGAGGACGCCGCAGCCGCAATCACCGAACTGACTGAAGGACCCCAAGTTCTGGTAGGCTCGTCCATGGGCGGCTGGATCGCGCTTTTGCTGGCCCGCGCGGTGCCCGATCGGATCAAGGGCCTGGTGGGCATCGCAGCCGCGCCTGACTTTACCGAGGACGGGTTCTGGGCGGGATTTTCCGAGGCGGCGCGCGCGGCTCTGATCGAAGACGGCAGCCTGAATCTTCCGTCTGAGTACGGTGATCCGCTGGTCGTGACGCGCCACCTGATCGAAGACGGGCGCAGCCATCTGGTGCTGCGCGACCCGCTGTCGCTGCCGTTCCCGGTGCGGCTGCTGCAAGGCACCGATGATGCGGATGTGACCCGCGAAACCGCGCTGAACCTGCTCGATCACGCGCAGGCGCCGGAAATGTCGCTGACATTTGTCAAAGGCGCCGACCACCGGTTTTCCGATGCCGCCTGCCTTGCCCGCATCGAGGCGGCGATTCTGGAGGTGTCATAAGGTGCGGCGGCCCCGGTCGATGTGGTCGCTGGAAACGTTTGGCCGCAAGCGGCTGTCGCAACATTTCTTCATGCGCGACTTTCTCTATTCCGAAATCGGCAGCTTTTATGGAATCCCGAACATCCCAGATAGCCCCGATCTGGCACTGGCGGCCGGGCGGCGGCTCTGTCGAGATCTGCTCGAACCGCTTCACGCGACATTCGGCGGTATCGCGGTGCGTTCTGGATTTCGCTCGGAGAAACTTAACGACTTTGGCAATGCTAACAAGCTGAACTGCGCGCGCAGCACGGCGGATTATGCCGGACATTTGTGGGACCGCCGCGACGCCCAAGGGCGCATGGGCGCGACTGCAACGATCGTGGTCCCCTGGTTCGCTGACCAATACGAGGAAGGCCGAGACTGGCGCGACCTGGCGTGGTGGCTGTACGATCATCTGGAATTCGACTGGGCACAGTTCTTTCCCAAGCTCTGCGCATTCAACTTCGGCTGGCGCGAAGAGCCGCGCCGTAGGGTAACTTCCTACATTGGGCCGCGCGGCACTTTGATTGCGGCGGGGAAAACGCCAGAGGTCAGCGTACAGACACGCCGCGGTGCCTATTTCGATTTTCCGGTTTTTCGGGCAAAGAGCCCCGAATTACTTTGAAGCGGCGTCGATGAACTCCAGCACCAGCGGGCGGATGTTGTCGCGCCATGACCGGCCCGCGAAGATGCCATAATGTCCGGCATCGGGTTCGACATGCGAGAACTTCATGTCGTCGGCAAGCCCGGACAACAGATCCAGTGCGGCCACGCATTGCCCCGGTGCCGAAATGTCATCCTGCGCGCCTTCGACCGTTTTTACCGGGACCGACGTGATTTTGCCGATGTCAATTGATTGACCGCCGACCGAGAACCGGTTTTCGGCAATCTCGCGGTCCTTGAAGATGCGGCGCACGGTTGAGAGGTAAAATTCGGCCGACATATCCATCACCGCCAGATACTCGTCGTAAAATCGGTTGTGCCGGTCATGATCACCGCCCTCGCCCTTGGCAACGCGTATGATCTGATCGGAAAACGAACGGGCATGGGTGTCACCGTTCATTGATATGAACGACGCCAACTGCAAAAGCCCTGGATACACTTTGCGGCCGACGCCCGCATAGTTCATGCCCACGCGCTGGATGACCAATTCCTCAAGCTGCCCCATAGTCACCCGGCGGCCAAAGTCGGTCACGTCGGTTGCAGCCGCATCGGGGTCGATCGGGCCGCCGATTAGGGTCAGCGACCGAGGCTGGGACTTGGGCGCGTGTTCGGCCAGCCAGGCCGTTGCCGCCAGCGTCAGCGGCGCGGGCTGGCAGACGGCGATGACATGAATCGAAGGGCCCAGATGCTGGATGAACTCGGCAAGATAGCTTGTGTAATCTTCGATGTCGAACTTGCCGGCGCTGACCGGAATGTCGCGGGCATTGTGCCAGTCGGTGATGAACACCTCGCAATCCGGCAGCAAGCTGAGCACCGTCGACCGCAGCAGCGTCGCGTAATGTCCCGACATCGGAGCCACCAGTAGGACCCGGCGATTGGACATTTCGGATCGGTCAGCAACCTTGAACTGCAAAAGATCGCCGAACGGCTTCTCGACCAGTCTATCGACGGTCACCACATGATCGCGGCCATCCTCGGCCGGAACGCTGGCAACATCCCAGTCGGGTTTGGTGACCATCCGCGCAAAGCTGCGTTCGGTCACCTCGCCCCAGGCCGCCATCATTTTGAAAAAAGGGTTCGGCACCAGCCCGCTTGCCGGGTATGATCCAAACGCCAAAGCAGTGGCCCCAAGCCACTGATTGGTGTTGCGAAGCGATTCCATCAGATCGTAGGACGCCATGTACCGCAAAGATGCACTCCTTCCCCGGGACCGGGCCAAAACGTCGCTTTGCATGTGCAGCAAAACGGCGATATGCACGCTTCAAAATGCTGCGCATGCAAAGTAATAGGGCCTTGCTAAGAAAATGACAACTGATCTTAACGAATCCGACAACAAGCTGGAATTGTTGAATAACAATTTGGCGAAGATCGAAGAATTGTCGCAGCGTCTGATTGCAGCGCTGTCACGCAGAAAGCCGATGCGTCCCGAACTTCAGGGTCCCGGCCAGGACCTATTTGCCAAGACAGCGGCAGCCTATTGGGCCAATGCAATGGCAAATCCGTCGAAGATGCTCGAACAGCAGGTGGGCTTTTGGGGCAAGTCGCTGGCGCATTTCATCGAGGCCCAGAAGATGCTGGCTGACGGCAAGATCGAAGCGCCCCCCGATCCGGGGCCATCGGACAAGCGGTTTTCAAACCCGCTTTGGGACACGCACCCCTATTTCAACTTTATCAAACAGCAATACCTGCTGACCACCGAGGCCATTGAGGGCGCGATGGATCAGCTCGACGGGTTGGACCCGAAAGACAGCAAACGCGTCGGTTATTTCGCGCGCCAGATAATCGACATGTTCTCGCCCACCAATTTCCTGGGCACCAACCCCGAGGCGCTCAGCCTGGCGGTCGAGACCGACGGGCAAAGCCTGGTCGATGGTCTGGAGAACCTGGTTCGCGACATCGAGGCCAGCGATGGCGAATTGATCGTGCAGTTGACCGACAACGACGCGTTTTCGGTCGGTGAAAATCTGGCGACGACGCCCGGGTCAGTGGTCTTTCGCAATAGGATGTTCGAACTGATCCAATATGCGCCCACCACCGAGACGGTGAAACGCACGCCGTTGATCATCTTTCCGCCTTGGATCAACAAATTCTATATCATGGACCTCAAGCCGAAAAATTCGCTGATCAAATGGATTGTCGATCAGGGCTATACGTTGTTTGTAGTCAGCTGGGTCAACCCCGATGCCAGTTTCGCCGACGTGGCGTTGGATGATTATATTACCGACGGTATTCTGACCGCCTTCGACGTGGTCAAAGACATCACCGGCGAGGAAAAATTGAATGCGGTCGGCTATTGTATCGCAGGCACAACGCTGGCGCTGGCGCTGGCCCTGATGGAAAAGCGCGGCGACAAGACGGTCAAAGCGGCGACCTTCTTTACCACGCTCACTGATTTTGCCGATCAGGGCGAGCTGGGTGTTTTTCTGGACGAGGGTTTCGTTGGTGGCATCGAAGCGGATGTGGCCGAGAAGGGCATCTTGGAATCCTTCATCATGAGCCGGACATTTTCCTTCCTGCGCTCAAACGACCTGATCTATGGCCCCGCGATCCGCAGCTATATGCTGGGCAAGGCGCCACCGGCCTTTGACCTGCTTTACTGGAATGGCGACGGCACAAACCTGCCCGCCAAGATGACCATGCAGTATTTGCGCGACATCTGTCAGAACAATCGCTTTTCCGAGGACGGCATCGAGATCTGCGGTGAGCGGCTGAAAATATCCGACATCAAACTGCCGGTCATCGCCATCGCCTGCCAGACCGATCATATCGCCGCCTGGAAGAGCAGCTTTGACGGGGTCAAGAAGTTTGGCAGCCGCTCGAAAACCTTCGTCGTCTCGGAATCGGGGCATATCGCCGGCATCATCAATCCGCCATCCCGCAACAAGTACGGGCATTATACCAACGATGCAAAAATGGTGGATGCGGACGATTGGATGGAAGGCGCCACACGCCAAGATGGGTCTTGGTGGCCCCGGTGGGAAATCTGGCTGGCCAAGCGGTCCGGCAAGGCCGTTCCGGCGAGGATACCAGGGGATTCGGGTTATGAGGAATTGGGATCTGCACCCGGGACATACGTGAAAAACCGCGTAACTGGCTGATATGTAACAACGTAAAGAATTTGCTGCAGTGCAGCATGAACACTTGCAATGCTGCACTGCAGCATCTATATCCTTTTGCAGACGCAGCAATGGTTCCTCCCGACCGGACTGCGAAATGGACATGAACTCGCGACATTGAAGGATTAAAGAAATGGCCGCTAAAGCTCAGGACTACACCAAAGCGTTCAACGATTTTGTTGGCGCATTCCCCATCGATCTGTCGGCATACCAGGACGCTTTCAAAACCTCGGCTGCGCTGAACGAAAAGATCGCTTCGGTCGCTCTGGACGCTGCCGAGAAGTCGAACGAAGTCTCGTCGAAGTGGGCTCAGGACACGCTTGCCAAACTCGGTACCGTTTCGAAAGCCAAAAATGACCCTGCCGACTATTCCAAAGCGATGACCGACTTCGCGAGCGCGTCGGCTGAAATGGCCGCAGAAAACGTCGCCGCTTTCGCCGAGATCGCCAAGCGCGTACAGATGAACACGGTCGAACTGGTTCTGGCCGCCGGCAAGAACATCGGCGACGATGCAACTGCTGCGGTCAAGAAAGCCACAAACGATGTGACTGCCGCTGCGAAAAAAGCGACGGCTGCTGCCAAGTAAGACGTTTTGACTTCCGATCGACTGCTCTCCTCCCGGACGGTCGACGGCATGGGGCGGGTCTGAAAAGGCCCGCCCTTTTATTTTTCGCCGCACTGCCGTAATCTATGCTGCACCGCAACAAGGGAGGTCGCCGTGGCCGACAAAAAGGCACCACTTCTGGTCAAGCGCTATGCGAGCCGCAGGCTCTATAACACCGAAACCAGCGATTACGTGACGCTGGATGATATCGCGACCTTTATCCGAGCAGGGCGCGAGGTTCAGATTATCGACCTCAAATCCGGCGATGACCTGACCCGGCAGTATCTTCTGCAAATCATTGCCGAACACGAAAGTCGGGGCGAAAACGTGCTGCCGGTCGATGTGTTGACCGATCTGGTGCGCAGCTATTCGACCCAGGCCCAGTCGGTGGTGCCGGAATTTCTGGCGATGAGCTTCGAAATGCTGCGCGAGGGTCAGTCAAAGGTGATGGAACAGATGGGATCGGTGCCCAATCCGATGGCCGGCGTGCCGGGGTTTGAGGCGATGAAGGCCCAGCAGCAGGCGTTCATGAAGGCAATGACCGGGGGCATGGCCGCCTGGCCCGGCCCGGAGGCTTCGCAGAGCGAGCTCGAGCCTGAAAGCGGCGCGGGCGATCTTGAGGCGATCAAGGCGCAGCTGAGCGCACTTCAAGAACAGCTGAGCAAGCTGGGAAAATAACCCCGCTCAAAAGTGTCCCCACTGGGCAAAAGGCTAAGTGACAGATAACACGATGTAAATTTTCATACACCGCATTAGTGGTGTAATATTTGCCGCATCACGCCACCGCTTTGTCGGTTTCTTTGACTGCTTCGGCGGCGGTCAGCAGTGCGGCCGAAATAAAATCGACCTCGGCGGTGGTCAGGCGCGCGGGCAGGCGCACGTCGCAAGTTTTCATCAGCATGGCGCGGGTCTTCGGCAGCTCGGGAAGGTCGCCCAGAAACTTCCAGTTCCAGAATGCCCGCGCATTGTCGGCGCTTTGCCCGAAGACCTGCACCGGCACACCCCGGTCGGCGGCCTGGCCAACAAAAGCGCGGGTTTCGGCCGGGCTGAAACCGACCAGCGAAAACTGGATCGAATCCGGAGCCCGAAGTTCGGGCGTCAGCGGCGGCGGCACGGTCAACCAGGGCGAGGCGTTCAGAACCGTCGCGACCCTATCGTGGTTGGCCAGCCCGTCGGCCACCCGACGCGGCACCTCGCCCAACTGCGCGGCCACCACGGTGGCGGTCAGGTTGTGCATCCGCATGTTGTAAAGCGGCAGCTGGTTTTGCCATTTCGCGCAAAGATCGGAAACGCGCGGATGGTGTTTCCAGTTGTGCTCGTAGGCGCCCGACATGATCACCGCGCGGGCGAATAATTCAGCGTCATCGGTGATCAGCATACCGCCTTCACCGCCGTTGATCAGCTTGTAGGACTGGAACGAAAAGCACCCCGCCACCCCAATGGTGCCGATACTCTTTCCGTTCCAACGTGTCCCGAGCGAATGCGCGGCATCTTCGATCACCGGCACACCATGTGCGCCGGCAAGCGCGTTGATGGCGTCCATATCCGAAGTGTGGCCGCGCATATGGCTGATCAAGACAGCGGAAATTCCATCGTCGAGTTTGGCCGAAAAGTCATCAAGATCAATCCGGTAGTTGTCGCCCACCTCAACCAGCACCGGGGTGCAGCCGGCGTGAACCACCGCCGAGGGCACAGCGGCAAAGGTAAATCCGGGGACCAGAATGCGCCCGCCGGGGGGCAGGTCCAGTGCCCGGATAGACAGAAAGATGGCCGCCGAACAGGACGACAGCGCTAGGGCGTATCTGGCACCGATCATGGCTGCGAATTCGGCCTCGAGCGCCGGAACCGCGGCGGTTTCGGGGTGCGTGTACCGAAAAAGATCGCCCGACGCCATCAGCCGGTCGACAGCCGCTCTTGTAGCTTCGGGGATCGCTTCGGCGTCGTATGTATTCGGTGCTTTCGCCATGCTCGCCTGAGTCGCTAATTTATTTACCCAAGCTACCAAGTCCGGCTTGATAGTTGAACTGAAAAGGATTGATCTTCGGGGTTCTTGGGGGTTGCCCCGCGTTCCGCGTCGCCACGGGCGAGGGGCGCTGCCCCTCGCGCTCCCCGGAGTATTTGTGGGAATGTGATAAGGCAGTCGGTCGCGTCGGCCGCAATCGCGCGAAATTGGAGCGAGGCCGATCAGGGATTACGTGCCGGGGTCCTAAACACCCAGTTTGTCGCGCAACGCGTACCAGCTCATTGCCAAGGTCAAGAGCGGCGCGCGGAAGGTCGGGCCGCCGGGAAACTTGGGGCAGGGCAGTTGTGCCATCACGTCGAACTGGCCCGCCTGGCCCAGCACCGCCTCGCCCATCACCCGCCCGGCCATACCCGACAAAGCCACACCGTGGCCTGAAAACCCGCCCGCCGACAGGGCATTGGGGCCGAACCGCGTGACATGGGGCAAGCGCGAGAGGGTGATGCCAAGGGTCCCGCCCCAGACGTGAGTGACCGGAACGCCTTTGAGTTGCGGAAAGAGCCGCTCCATCCGTTCGCAAAGTCGCGTTCCGATATCCCTGGGAAAGCCCAGTGAATAGTTCTCGCGGCCGCCGAAAAGCAGGCGTCGGTCATCGGAGAGCCGGAAATAATTGACCACAAAGCGGTCGTCGGCCACGGCGATGTCACGTGCCAGAACGTCCTCGGCGCGATCGCCGAGCGGTTCGGTCGCGGCGATGAAGCTGTTGATCGGCATGGTGCGCGCCGCGACCGATTTGGCCAGATCGGGCATATATCCGTTGCCCGCCAAGATCGCGTGGTCGGCTGTTATCCGGCCCTTGTCGGTCTGCACGGTTACCGGCGATCCGGGTGTCACTTTTTTCGCCACGGTGCCTTCAAGTATCGTTACGCTGGCCGCTTCGGCCGCGCGGCCCAGAGCCAGGGCATAGTTCAGCGGATGCACGTGGCCGGCCCCAATATCCAATGTGCCGCCCTGGTATCGATCCGATCGCACGATCGCGCGAAATGCGGGCCCGTCGAGTGGCGTGATGTTGGTATAACCGTAGGTCGCGTGCAGATGCGCGGCCTCGTTCCGGTAGGCAGCTGCGTCGGCCACGGTCCAGCCGCCGCGGGCGACGCCGGGTTTGAATTGCGCCTCGGGCGCGTGTTCGGCGCAGAATCGGCGCAGCTGGTTCTTGCCTTCCTCGGCGATGATCCAAAGCGCGCGCGCGGCGTCGTCGCCCATCCGCGCTGCCAGCCATCGTTGCGACTTGTTGTACCCGCTGCCGACCTGACCACCGTTGCGGCCCGAGGCACCAAAGCCCACGCGATGCGCTTCGATCACGGCAACGCTCAGTCCTCCACGCGCACAGGTCAGCGCTGCCCAAAGCCCGCAGAACCCGGCCCCGATGATCGCTACATCGAACCGAGCGTCACCATCCAGTGGGGCGCGCGGCGGCGGAATGTCGGCGGTGGCGGCATAATATGAGGGCGGGTAGACCCCCTGGGCGTCGTTGCGAAAAAGCGCGGTCATACGTTCAGCAGCAGATGTTCACGTTCCCAGCGGCTTATTACTTGCAGAAATTCATCATATTCGGTGCGTTTTACGATGCCGAAGACCCGCGCGAATTCTTCGCCCAGCAGGCTGTGCAGGCTGGCCGCGCCGTCGAAAACGTCAAGCGCTGCGCCCAGATCGCGGGGGATGTCGGCTGCGTCGTGATAGGCATCGCCTGTCGTCACCGGCGTCGGTTCGGTGGCTTCGGTCATCCCGAGATAACCGCAGGCGAGCGAGGCCGCTATGGCCAGATAGGGGTTGCAATCCATTCCCGCCAGCCGGTTTTCAACGCGCCGCGCGCCCGGGTCCGAGATCGGAATGCGAATGCCGGTGGTGCGGTTATCGCGGCCCCAGGCAAGATTTATCGGGGCGGCGAAGTCTTTCACATAGCGGCGATAGCTGTTGACGTAGGGGGCCAGAAGCGCGATCGCCTCGGGCAAATGGCGTTGAAACCCGCCGATAAAGTGCAGGAACGCAGCACTTTCCGACCCGTCCCCGCCGGTAAAAATGTTCTGCCCGTCGGCGTCCAGCACCGAATGGTGCATGTGCATCGACGAACCGGGTTCGCCCTCGATCGGCTTGGCCATGAAGGTGGCGTAACAGTCGTGCCGCAAAGCCGCTTCGCGGATCAGGCGCTTGAAGTAGAAAACTTCGTCGGCCAGCCGTACCGGTTCACCATGGCGCAGGTTGATCTCGACTTGACTGGCACCGCCCTCCTGGGTGATGCCGTCGATCTCAAACCCCTGCGCCTCGGCGAAATCATAGATGTCGTCGATCACCGGGCCGTATTCGTCGACCGCCGACATCGAATAGGCCTGACGCGCCGCCGCCGGGCGCCCGGTGCGGCCCAGCATCGGCTCGATGGCCTTGGCGGGGTCGGTGTTGCGGGCGACCAGATAAAATTCCATCTCCGGGGCCACAACCGGCTGCCAGCCGCGTGCCGCATAGGCCGCAACCACGCTTTTCAGCACGTTTCGGGGGGCAAACGGCACTGGCGCGCCGGTCCGGTCATAGGCGTCATGGATCACCTGCAAAGTCCAGTCGGCGGTCCAGGGTGCGGCCGTCGCGGTCGCAAAATCCGGGGTCAGCACCATGTCAGGTTCGGTGAACCCCTCATCGCCCGCGGCCTCGGCCCAGCCACCGGCGATGGTTTGAAAAATATCGAGTTCGGCAGGTGGAACGACCCTTGGCGGGCGAATTTTCTGGCGGGCACGGCTTTGCCGCGAGCGATGCCCGGCAGATCGGCGATGATGCATTCGACCTCGTCCAGGCGGCGGCCATCAAGATAGGCGCGCGCGGGTGCGGGCAGATCCTTCAGCAGTTTTTCCATGTCAGGACTCGACCCGTGCATGGGCCAGAAAATGCGCGGCGATCATGTCGGCCATGCGGTCGTTGTCCAAGGGCTGATCGAGCCCGGCAAGCATGGCCCCGATGCGATCGGGAGGAATGTCCAGAACTGACTTGCGCGCCTCGTATAGGTTCCTGACCACGTCGCTCGAAAACTCGGGGTGGGGCTGAACCGAAAGCGCCGCGTGATCGGGGTAGACCAGCGCCGCATGGGCACAGAAATCAGTGGCGGAGATGGTCACCGCACCCTCGGGCGCCCGCGTCACCTGATCTTGGTGCCAGGCGTTCAGGGCCAGTGTCCCTGCGCCCCGGAACCGGTATTGGGTGCGCCCCAGCCCCCAGCCGCCCTTGAACTTTTCGACCTTTCCGCCGAGTGCCTGCGCGATGATCTGATGGCCAAAACAGATGCCGACGGTCGGTACGTCGGCAGCGCTGGCGTCACGGATAAGCGCCTCGAGCGGCGCGATGAACGGTATATCGTCATAGGCGCCATGCTTCGAGCCAGAAATCAGCCAGCCGTCGGCCGCTGTCGGACCCGAGGGAAACTCCATGTCGACGACGTTGTACGTTGCAAATGCAAACCCGCGCCCGCCCAGAAGCCCCGCGTAAAGCTCGGTATAATCGCCTTGCTCTGCCTGGACTTCGTCCGGCAGATGGCCGCAGTTCAATATGCCGATCAGCATGATTCACCTGAATTGGACGCGCGCAGGTCTAGACCCTCTCGAGGTAGATGCGCAAGCGGTTCCGCGCCGAACAATCGGCCATGATTGCGGCCTCTTGGCGCTTGGTCAGGACAAGGTTTTCAATCAGCTTATCGGGGAAAATGCGCCGCGACATCGCTGAAGTTTCAAAAGCATCGATGGCCGCATTCCACGAATTGGGAATGTGCGGCAGGTCCGCGTCATAGGCGTTGCCGGTCAGGGGCTCGGGCGGCAAGATGCCATCTTCGATCCCAATCAACGCCGCCCCCAACACGCCCGCCAGCATCAGATAGGGGCAGATATCGCCGCCCGCGACCCGGTGTTCGATCCGCCGGGCGCGGGACGAACCACCGGGTATGCGCACCGCCGCGGTGCGGTTTTCGTAGCCCCATCCGATCGCGGTCGGGGCGTGGGACCCCGGCGCCAGCCGGTCATAGCTGGCACCATGCGGCAGGAACAAAAGCGATGTCTCGGCCATCCCGATCAGGCAACCGCCAACCGCGTGGCGCAGCCTGTCGTTGCCCGTCCCGGTGCCATCATCAAAGACATTCCTCCCAGCTGCGTCGATCACGGAAAAATGCACATGCGCGCCGTTACCTGGCTGATCGGCATAGGGCTTGGCCATAAAGGTCGCGACCATGCCGTGGGCGCGGGCCAGCCCCTTGACCATGTGCTTGAACAGAACCGCATCATCGGCAGCGCGCCTGGCGTCAGTGTGATGGAGGTTGATCTCGAACTGGCCAACACCGGCCTCGGCGATCGAGGTTTGGGCATCGATGCCCATAGCCAGCGAGGCCCTATAGAACGCGGTGAAAAACCCGTCGAAGGCGTCCAGTTCGGCCAGCGACAGGATCTCGGTCCGATCCAGTCGTCTGCCCCCCTGCGGCGGGTGCGGCGCAGCGATACCATCGTCGGTCGGTTCGGCGAGGTAAAATTCCAGCTCGATGGCGGCCAGCACCGACCAGCCGCGTTCGGCGTATCGGTCGAGGACGCGGTTCAACGCATGACGCGGGTCACCGTCAAAGGGTGCGCCGTCGTCGGTGAACATCCACATCGGAACCAGCGCGGAAGCGGTCTCGAGCCAGGGCATCGGCACCGCGCCGCGCCCGGTCGGCAGCAAGGTACCGTCAGCGTCGCCGCTGGCAAAGACCAACGGAGACCCTTCGATATCCGCGCCGGTGATATCCAGGTTCAGCGCCGACAACGGCGTCCGCGCGCCACCCTGATCGAGCTTGGCACCAGCGGACCCCGGCATCCGCTTGCCGCGAAGTTGACCGTTCAGATCAACAGCCGCCACGCGAATGGTAGGGAAGTCAGCAAGGTTCATTTTGTCACGCTTGGTCTGAGCCGCACCGCAGGTCAGCGAATGACGTTCGGCCGAATTTTCAACTTGCGACGGCGGTCTTCCGGCAAATGCCGGTTCAGCCGCCGGTTCACAGCCCCAAAACAGGTGATCACGGTCAAAGTCACGATCACGAAATAAAGCGCAACAATCGGATAGGGGACAAAGGGGTTGAAGGTCTTGTCAGCGAAATACTGGGCGTAATAAAGCGCGTCACCGCGCTGTTGATAGGTCGGAAAGCCGCTGAAAAAGACCAATGTGGTGGCGTGGAACAGAAAAATCGCCTCGTTCGTATAGGCCGGCCAGGCCAGACGCAACATCGTCGGCCAGGTGATACGGCGGAACCGGTTCCAGCCGGTCAGACCATAGGCCGCCGCCGCTTCGACATCGCCGCGCGGGACCGAACGCAGGGCTCCGTACATGATCTCGCCCGAATAGGCGGCTGTGTTCAGGATCAAGACCACCAGCGCCCCGGCCTGGGCCGAAGTGAGAAACGGCAGGATCCCCAGTTGTTTGAGCTTGAGGAACAGGAAATAGGCCAGGAAAAACTGGATGAACAAGGGTGACCCGCGGAAAACCAGTATGAACCAGTCGGCGGCCTTGTGGATCCATTTGTTCTCGCTGGCTTTCCCAAGCGCTGCCGCATGAGCCAGGAAAAACCCGATGATCAGCGCCAGAAACCCGAAATAGATATTCCAGATCAGCCCCGACCCGATCAATGTGAATTGCTGGCAGATGGTGAAATCTTCGCGCGGCAACAGACGTTCGCCGATCCCAACCGCGCGCAGCGCATAGTCCTGGATCGTCGCCATGCAGGTCATGTCGTCGCCCCCACTGTGGCCTGGCCGCGCGCAAGGCGCGCATTGATGCGCGACAGCACGGCCTCGGACAGGCGCGTGAAGGTCAGATAGAAGACCAGCAGTCCTGAAAAGTATATCAACCGCCAGTCACCGTGCGGGTAATCGGTAAACCGCGCCAGCTTGGTGCCGCCCAGCTCGCGCGCCCAGTAAACGATGTCTTCGACCCCCAGCAAAAACAGCAAAGGCGTGGCCTTGATCAGGATCATCCAAAGGTTCGAAAGCCCTGGCAGCGCGAACAGCCACATCTGCGGGACCAGGACGCGCCGGAACACCTGGCCGCGGGACATGCCATAGGCCTCGCCGGTTTCCAACTGGCCCTTGGGGACCGCGCGCATCCCGCCAAAAAGAACATTTGCCGAGAACGCCCCAAAGACGATGGCAAAGGTCAGAACCGCCAGGAAAAACCCATAGACCTCGTGGACCCACTGCGGCGAGGACGACAGCGGCAGCTTGGCCACCGAGCACACGATAAAGTCGTTGCCCTGACGGATTGGCTCTGACCAGTCGGGGCATTTGACCAGATGCCGCAACCACTCAAAGAACTGATCGAGCGCGATGACGAAAAACAGGAAAAACGCGATGTCGGGCACGCCGCGCACCACCGCGATATAGGCCTGCCCGATCCAGCGCACCGGCGCGACATGGCTGCGCGCGGCGGCGGCCCCGGCAAAGCCGAAGGCCAGCGCCGCCGGGGCGGTGATGGCCAGCAGGACCAGAACCGTCACGAACGACGCCCAAAGCCCCATGTGCTTGCCCGACGTGAGGTAACAGGCCAGCCATTTTGACTGGGCGAGGGCCTCGGGATCGGCGCAGAAGGAAAACATCAGGCAGCGCTGCCCGCTCGGATCCAGTTGGGTTTCAAGGTTGAAACCTTTAGTACATGATTGATTTCAAACATTTTTTTGAGTTTCCATACTCCGAAGAAGCCTCTCCCGCACACCTCCCCGAAAGGGAGAGGGGTGCGGTACACACGCCGCCCGTGGTTCCCCTCGCCGTGGCAGGGGATACGGCAGAGGCTTGATCTCAGAAGGTTTCGCCAATTTCCCACTTGGTGATCAGATCGTTCAGCGAGCCGTCGGCCTTCATCGACGCGATGGCCGCATCAAATTTGGCTTTCAGCGCGCCGTCGGATTCGCGGACCCCCAGGCCAACGCCGCCACCGATCATCTCGTGCTGGTCCAAAAGCACCATATCGCCTTCAGCAGCGAACGGCCCAAGATAGGAACTATCAGCCAGAACCGCATCGGCTTCGCCGTTTTTCACAGCGGCGATGGTTTCCTCGGGCGTGGCAAATTCGACCAGCGACCAGCCCTTTTCAGCGATGAACGCCGCCTGAATGGTGTTGGTCTGGGCAGCGATCATCGCACTGGCCGGATCGATATCCATCGACATTGCCAGATAGGACGACGGGTCGGGCTGGCTGTAGTTCTGGGTGAAATCAATCACTTCGTCGCGCTCGGCGGTGATCGACATGCCGGCAATGATGGTGTCATAGTTGCCGGAAACCAGGTTGGGGATGATCGAATCCCATTCGTTGGTCACCCATTCACAGGTCAGTTCGGCGCGCTTGCAGAGCTCGTCACCAAGCTCGCGCTCGAACCCGTCAACCTCGCCGGCGTCATTGATGAAGTTCCACGGAGGATAGGCGCCTTCGGTGCCCATGCGCACAACGTCCTGCGCGAATGCCATTCCCGTGGCCATTGCCAGCGCGGCGGCGGACATTACCAGAGTTTTCATGTTTCTTCTCCCATAAGAACGCTTTATTTTTCAGGCCGGAGCAGTTGCGCTCAAAAACTTCTTCAGCCGTTCGGTTTTCGGGCTGCCAAACAGGTCTCGTGGCTTGCCCTCTTCGGAAACCAGTCCCTGGTGCAGAAAGATGGTGTGATCAGATACGTCCGCAGCCAGACGCATGTCATGGGTCACGATCAGCATCGTGCGGCCCTCGGCGGCCAGATCCTTTATAACCCGGATAACTTCCTGTTCCAGTTCAGGGTCCAGCGCCGATGTCGGCTCGTCAAAGAGCAGGGCGCGCGGCTCCATGCACAGCGCACGCGCGATGGCGGCACGCTGTTGCTGGCCGCCCGAAAGCTGGGCGGGCCAGACATCGGCCTTGTCGCCAATCCCGACCTGTTCGAGATACCCACGCGCGCTGTCTTCGCATTCGGCGCGATCGCGGCCCAGCACGGTCACCGGCGCTTCCATGACGTTTTGCAAAACCGTCATATGCGCCCAAAGGTTAAATTGTTGAAACACCATCGAAAGATTGGTCCGGATGCGTGTGACCTGGGCCCGGTCGGCGGGGTGCCGATGCGCGCCGGTCCCGCGCCACCGGATTGGCTCGCCTTCAAATTTGATCTCGCCCGCCTGGCTGTCTTCCAGAAGGTTTGCACAGCGCAGCAAAGTTGATTTGCCGGACCCCGATGACCCGATCAGCGACACAACGTGACCGCGCGGCGCTACCAGATCGACGCCTTTCAAAACCTCCAAATTGCCGTAGGCCTTGTGGAGGTCGCGAATTTCTATGACTGGTGTTTCGGCTTCGGTCACAGGCAGCTGTTTGTTGTTTACCCCGACCGAAGAATAGGGCGCAGAACGTGCTGAATTGCAATGCCTTTCTTGAAAATGCCGCAACGGAAACCTGCCGTTCCGTCGGTTTTCGTCAATAAACGCGGAAACACGATGACTTACGCGGCTGGCAGGGCCGGATTTGGAACCTTGAGATATTTCTTTGGTGCAATCCAGACAAGGCCCCGCAGGCACAGCAATTCGCGTTCGTCCGGGCTGAGCGCCGAAATTGCCGCCTCGAGCGCGCGGCGCATTTGTCCGGCGTCGCGGGCAAGCGAGGTGATGAACGGCAGGGATGGGGTTTCAGGTGTCACGTCCACGACCTTCAAGTCACCCGCAAAACTGTCCCAGCGCATCATCATCTCCCACGACACAGCATCCAGGGCGGCAATATCGGCTTTGCCCTGCACAACCGCGCGGGCTGAGGCGCCGTGGCCCCCGGTTTTCGGTCCGACCGAGAACGTCAGGCCGGTCTCGGCCGCGTAATTCAAAGGTGCCGCCCAGCCGGATTGGCTGATTTTGCTGTTGTAGGCAAGGCTGGCGCCTTCAAAGTCTTTCAGGTCGGTTCGCGGATCGTCCCGTCGTGCCACAAGAACCGACCGATAGTGCCCATCTGACAGGTCGTGCAGCCCGTGGACCGGCGTTGCGACCAAGGCGATCTTGCTGTCCAGGCGGGTTCGGTAGGGCATGCCGCAAGTTTGCGACAGCACCAGATCGGGGTCGCCCCAATGGTCCCACAATTCGCCGCCCCGTGTCAGTTGGTCGGGTCCATACCCCAGCCGTTCGCGGACCAGCCCCCACAGCTTGTCGTTTGTGGAAGCGGTCTCGGGCCGGTCGTACATCGGCAGGCTCGCGATCATTGGCCGCGTGCCTCGACCCGTTGGCGCGCGCGCGCCGAATCGCGGTCGCTGACGCCCAGAAGCGGCGCCACCATGCGCAAAAGCGCGTCTTCGTGGATGTCACGAGTGCCGTCGGCCAGCACCACCTGCCACAGCGCCTCGATCACGCCCTCGCGGTCGTCGTAGGGCACTGCGACCTTGATGGCGCGGGTGAACCGCACGGTGTCCGGTGCTTCGGCCTCGAGCACTTCGGCATCGCCGCGCAAAACCGCCGCCTGGAAAGGTGACAGCCCATAGCGTGCGCCGGTGATCTTGTCGATCAGGGCCACTTCATCGGACGCGTAATCGCCATCGGTCCGTGCGATACGGACCAAAAGTGCGGTCAGCGCCAGCCGCGCGTCGTTTTCGCCAAAAGGCTCGGGTTCGGGACCGGTCAGCCGTTTCAGGAAGTCACCAAACATCGCGCCTCACCCGTCATAGCCTTGGACAATGATCAATCGCCCCTCGGCCGCCGAGGTGCGAATATCCCTAGCGGCCTGATATTCGGGGTCTTCGTAACAGGCGGTCGCGGCCTCCAGCGAGGCAAATTCGATAACCACCGTGCGCGGAAAGGCCTCGCCTTCGCGCGCCTGCTGGGTTCCACCGCGAACCAGAAACCTGGCGCCATGGCGGGCCAGCGGCGCCGCGTTGGCGGCCTTGTATTTGTCGTATACCTCGGCGTCGGTCACCAGGTTATTGACGATCCAATAGCCCTTGGGCATGCCTTACTCCCTTGTTTCGGGCACATTGGGCACGGGCCGCGGCCCAAGCGCAAGCCTCAGCTTGTGGGTTCGCGCACATCAAAGAGGATATCGTCGATGGCGATCCCGGCCGGATCGTGGTTTTCGATGGTGATCCCGGCGATGTCGCGGACCTTGGCCGCGCGCATAAACCCGTATCCCTTGCGGCCCCAGTCCAGTGCGACCTGGGCGAGCGCGATCAGGCTGCCGTCGCGCCGGTAAAATCTAACCCGCATCCAACCCTTGTTGGCCAGGTCTTCGTCCGGCGTCGGCTCGGCGGCGACGCGAAAACCGACAGCGAATTGGTCGTGATCGAACAAAAGCGCAATCGCGCCCTCGCCGCCCGCTTCCCGAGCCGGAAACCCTGGTGGCGCGATGCCCTTGATCTGATTCGTGAGGAAAAAGATATGCGCCACCGCCAGGTTTTGCCCCTCGGCGCCGGGAACAAGACGCAACGGCGCAACGGGGGACAGGGTCAGCCGGTCGAACCCGTCTTCCTGGCGCAGCCCCTGACCCAGAAACCGTTCGGCCAACGAGACCCCTTCGAAGTCGTAGACCCCTTCAAGCGGCAAACCCGGCGACAAGTGCTTTGGAAAGGTCTCAAAGTCGAGGCGCGCTGCCAGTTGCGTCTCGAGTGTACTGTAGGGTACTGCCTCGACCGCCTGAGCGTTTAGGGCCGAGGGCAACAGGATAAGGCAAAGAGCGCGGATCATCTCGGCAGTCTGCCCTATTTGTCGGCCATCTTCAAAGAACGGGTTTGTGACTGGCAGGGATTGAGCATCGCAGTGCAATTGGCCACTTTCGGTCGCCGAAGATTTATTTTATATCTCGGCTTTGGGTGCATGCCCGCACCGCATGGACGCTGCTTTCGAGATGTTATAACGCTTCGGCAAAGGCACCCTGCGCTTACCCGGCAGGGCCAGTGGTCAAGAGGGATCGATGGACTATCACACACCATCCAGTTTCGACGAGGCATCGGCCCTTGCAGCGGCGGCGGGCGGCGTCACGCGATTTTTGGCAGGCGGCACCGATGTGCTGGTGCAGTTGCGCTCGGATCTGGTGGAGCCCGATACGCTGATCGACGTCAAGCGCATCCCCGGCACCAGCGACATCACCAGGAACCCGGACGGCAGCTGGACATTGGGCGTCGCTGTCACCGGTGCCGAGATGTCGGAACACGCCGAATTGGCGCGCGATTGGCCCGGGCTGGTCGAGGCAACTGACCTGATCGGATCGACCCAGGTGCAGGGTCGCGCGACGCTTGTCGGCAACCTCTGCAACGGATCGCCAGCGGCCGATTCTGTGCCAGCGATGTTTGTGGCTGGAGTTTCGCTGACAGTCACCGGGCCAGATGGAACGCGGCGCGTGGCGGTCAAGGATGTTCCCGTCGGTCCCGGCCGGATTTCGCTGGCCAAAGGCGAGGTTGTCTCGGCGGTCCACATACCGGCGCGCGCGGCAGGCGGCGGTGACGCCTATCTTCGCTTTATCCCGCGCACCGAAATGGACATCGCGGTGGTCGGCGTGGGCGTGATTTTGCGGGTCGATGGTGACCAGATAACGCAAGCCCGTGTGGCGCTCGGCGCGGTGGCGCCCACGGTATTGTTGGTCGAACCGGCGGGCGCGGCGTTGATCGGCACCGCGCTTGACGATACAGCACTTGCAGCGCTGGCCGCGGCGGCATCCGCCGCCTGCAATCCGATCGACGACAAACGCGGCACGATCGAATTTCGCACCCATGTGGCAGGCGTGCTGGCGCGCCGCGCCGCCAAAATCGCCTATGACCGCGCGAGGACAGCCTGATGAGCAAAATCCATGTGACCACCCGCGTGAACGGCGACGAGATGGATTTCGTCTGCGAAACGCGCGAAACTCTGCTCGATTGCCTGCGCGACCGGCTTGATCTGACCGGGGCGAAGGAAGGCTGCGGCACCGGCGACTGCGGGGCCTGTTCGGTTATCGTGGACGGGCGGCTGGTCTGTTCGTGCCTGATGCTGGGGGCCGAGGCCCAGGGCAAGGACATTACCACCGTTGAGGGAATCGCCGACGGCGAAAACCTGCACCCGATGCAAGCGAAATTCATCACATATGCGGCGCTTCAGTGCGGCATCTGCACCCCGGGCATTCTGGTTGCGGCCAAGAACCTTCTGGAACGCAACTCCGATCCGACCGAAACCGAAGTGCGATACTGGCTGGCGGGCAATCTGTGCCGCTGTACCGGCTATGACAAGATCATCCGTGCCGTGATGGATACTGCGGCGGATATGCGGGAGGCATCATAATGGCTCTGGACGGACCAAAAACCCAAAGCTTCAAATTTGTCGGCACACGGCCTGACCGCCCTGACGGGGTGGACAAGGTCACCGGGCGCGCAAAATACGGCGCCGACGCCTATGCACCCGGCATGCTGCACGGCGCGATCGTGCGCAGCCCGCACGCGCATGCCAGGATCGTCAAGATCGACGCTGTCCGGGCGCTGGCGCTTTCGGGCGTCAAGGCGGTGGTCACACGGGCCGATTTCGCGACCGGTCTGAGCGGCGACGACTGGGACATTCTGGAAAACGTCATGGCCGACAAAAAGGCGCTTTACGACGGCCATTCGGTGGCCGCGGTTGCGGCAACTTCGGCGCTGATCGCTCGCGATGCGGCCAAGCTGGTCGATGTGACCTACGAAGTTCTGCCGCATGTCACCGATGTTGACAAAGCAATGGAAAAAGACGCGCCGGTGATCCGCGAAGGTGCGGCCGGCAAGCTGGTGCCCGAAGGTATGCACCCCAACGTGGTTGATTATCACGAACACGGTCACGGTGATGTTGACGTCGGCTTTGCCGAGGCCGATCTGGTGATCGAACGCAGGTTCACCACCGAGGCCACCCATCAGGGATATATCGAACCGCACGCCTGCCTCGCCACCATGGGCCCCGACGGCAAGGGCGAGCTTTGGACCTGTACGCAGGGCCATTGGTCTGACCAAAAGGTCTGCGCCGCACTTTTGGGCACCGAGACCAGCAATCTGCGCGTCACCGCATCGGAAATCGGCGGCGGTTTTGGTGGCAAAACCACCCAGTTCATCGAACCCGTGGCGCTGGCGCTTTCGCGCAAGGCGGGCCGCCCGGTCAAATTGGTGATGAGCCGGTCCGAGGTCTTTCGCGCCACCGGCCCCACGTCATCGGCGTCGATGGACATCAAGATGGGAATGAAGAAAGACGGGACAATCACGGCAGCCAAGGGCGAGTTTCGCCTGCAAGGCGGCGCGTTTCCCGGCGCACCTGCCGGGCTGACTGCTGAATGCGCTTTTGCGCCCTACGACCTGAAGAACGTCCATCACGTCGGCTATTCGGTCATGGCCAACCGCCCCAAACAGGCGGCTTATCGCGCCCCCGGGGCGCCGATGGCGGCCTTTGCGGCGGAATCGGTGGTGGACGAATTGTGCGACAAGCTGGGGCTCGACCCGATCGAGGTGCGGCTGAAAAATGCCGTCAAGGAAGGGTCGAAATCCAGCTACGGCCCGACATTCACACGCATCGGTCTGGTTGAGACACTGGAAGCCGCCAAAGCACACGACCATTACGCCCAGCCCCTTGGACCCAATCAGGGCCGCGGTGTTTCCTGCGGGTTTTGGTACAACTTCGGCGGCGAGACATCTGTGTCGCTGGCGCTTTCCGAAGACGGCTCGGTCCAGTTGATGGTCGGCACCCCCGACATCGGCGGCAGCCGCGCGTCGATGGCGCTGATGGCAGCGGAAGAGCTTGGCATTCCCTACGAAAACATCCGGGTGACAATCGCCGACACCGCCTCGCTTGGCTATAACGAGATCAGCCACGGATCGCGCGTGACCTTTGCCAGCGGTCTTGCCACCATTCAGGCGGCGCGCGACGCGGTCAAAAAGCTTTGCGGTCGTGCGGCGTTGAAATGGGATATCGACCCAGAGGCGGTTGACTGGGTCGACGGCTGCGCCGTTCCTTCGGGCCCGAACGCCGGCGACTTCGACCCGTTGCCCTTGAGGGAAATCACCCGCCGCATGAACCGGACCGGCGGTCCGATCTCGGGTCATTACGAGGCCAAACCGTCGGGCGCTGGCGTCAGCTTTGCCACCCATATTGTCGACGCGGAAGTGGACCCCGAGACCGGGAAAACCGCGGTTACGCGATATACGGTCATTCAGGATGCGGGCAAGGCGATCCATCCAGCCTATGTCGAGGGTCAATATCAGGGCGGCGCAGCGCAGGGCATCGGCTGGGCGCTGAACGAGGAATATATCTATGGGCCGGATGGCCGCCTGCAAAACTCGATTTTCCTCGATTACCGTATTCCTGTCGCCTCGGACCTGCCGATGATCGACACGGTGATCGTCGAGGTCCCGAACGAAGGCCACCCATATGGTGTGCGCGGGGTTGGCGAAACCTCGATCTGTCCGCCGCTGGCGGCCATTGCCAACGCCGTGTCGAATGCCGCCGGCGTCCGGCTGACCCAGCTTCCGATGTCGCCGCCGCGCATCCTAAAGGCGCTGGCCGAGCAGGGCGATGGTTGAGGTCAACCTTTGGTCGGGTCTGCGGTCGTATACCGACGGCAACCGCAGCGTTGAGGTCGAGGCAAAGAATGTGGGCGAGGTGTTGTCGGCTCTTGCCCAGGCCTACCCGGGCCTCAGCGACTTTCTGGAAGACAGCGTATCGGTGTCGGTGGATGGCAAGATCATTGCCGACGACATGACCGAACCAGTATCGCCGGAAAGCGAAATTTGGCTGATGCGGCGTATGCGCGGCGGGTGACGCGGCCATATTGCCTTGTTTCATTGCCTAAAGTGTTAACAAAATTCCCGCAATGGGCGAATAAAAGCCAGCGCGCTATCGGATAAGTACACGTCCGTCCGCTGCCCAGAACGGATTGTTTACGGCGCAAAATCGCTTGAAAAATAACAAGAATGAAGGCCTTTCAGTCGTAAGCGTCCGGTCTGACAGCCTTATTTCCTTGGTTTTCCGGGCTTCCAGCGTTTTGCGAGACTGAGGACTTCGAGTTTGAGTTTGTCGGTTTCGGGCTGATTGGGATCGAAGGTGCCGCCATACCAGTCTTTGAGATG
>JAKZRT010000088.1:0-2873 GCA_047518005.1 Brevirhabdus sp. | reverse complement strand
ACTTCAAACAGACGAGGCCAAGAAGAAATACCGGAAACGAAAATCGACCGTCGAACCGGTGTTCGGCATCATCAAATCGGTTCTCGGATTTACACGCTTCCATCTGCGCGGCATCGAAAATGTTCAAAACGAATGGACCCGCATGGCCCTCGCGCACAACTGCAAACGGCTATCTGGACTGGTCGCCTAAAAAACCGCGCAGTCATTATGCAGGAGTTGGGTTATCACAAACCCGACAGACTGCTAGAGCGGTTCCGGGCTAGTGCCGGGGCGGGCGCACCGCCAGGATCAGGGGCATGGCCACCAGCGCGGTCAGGGCGAAGAACATGAAGGCGTTGAGATAGCCGATCATCTGTGCCTGGCGGCCGATTTCGTGCACCATGGGCAGGGCCTGCTGGATGCTGGGTACTGTCCCCTCCAGGTTCCAAAGCGCGGGACGGCCGGGTTGCAGGCGATCGGAAATCTCGGCGAATGACATCTTCGACGTGCGCAGCGCCAGCGCCACCGACAGCGAGATGTGCACCGAACTGCCGAACAAGCGCAGCAGGTGAAATATCGAGGTGACCAACGGGAACTGTGCCGGCGTCACCGCGCCCAGGGTGATCACGGTCAGCGGCACCCAGACGAAGCCGATCCCCAAGCCGGAAATGAAACCGGTCCAGGCGATCTGGTAATAGGTCACGTTTATGTCGAAGAATGCCATCGCCCAACCGGACCAAACTTGCGCGCCGAACCCCAGAAACAGCCAGATGCGCGGATCGTAGCGCGAACCCCACAGCAGGATGATGAAACCGAGCGTCACGCCCAGGCCGCGGATCGCCAGCAGTCCGCCAATCGTCTCCTCGGGGTAACCGCGCAGGTTCTGCAACATGTTGGGCAGCAGCACGATAGGCGAATAGCTCAACATGCCGAACGCGGCCACCAGCAGCAGCCCGACGGCAAGGTCGCGGTTGGCCAGTATGCGCAAATTGATATAAGGCTGACGCCAGGTCAGGCTGTGGACGATGAAGAGATAAAGGCAGACGACGCCGAGCAGGCACTCGAGGACGATTTCCACAGACACGAACCAATCGTTGCGTTCGCCACGGTCAACCATCAACTGGAAACAGGCGATGGCGATAGAGAAAAAGACGAAGCCGCGCAGATCAAGGCGGCGGCTCGTTTGGGGCCGGTCGTGGGGGATCACCGCCACTACCGCCAGGCAGGACATGGCCGCGAACGGCAGGCAGAAATAGAACACCGACCGCCAGCCATATTCCTCCGTCAGGATACCGCCCAGCCAGGGCGCGATGACAGGTCCGATGGTCACGCCGATGCCGAATATCGAGGTCACCACGCCGTGCTGGCTGCGCGGATAGGAGGCCATGACCAGGGCCATGGTCAATGGCATTACCGGCGCCCCGAACAACCCTTGAATGGCGCGCAACAGCACCAGTATTTCCAGGTTCGGCGCCATGGCGCAAGCCAGCGTGGCAACGGAAAAACCTATCGTCCCCCAGACAATACAGCGGCGGGAACCGAACCGGTCGGCCAGCCAGCCGGTTGCCGGCAGGCCGACCGCATTGGCGACCAGATAGGATGTCACCACCCAGGCAACCTGGTCCCGGGTCGCCGATAGCGAGCCCTGGATCTGCGGCAGTGAGACGTTGGCGATGGTGACGGTCATGGCGAGGAGGAAGATAACGAGCACACTGGCCGCCAGCACGGCGACCCGGCCGCTGGTATTGAATTCTATCTGTTCCGCTACCGCCATTGGTTGCTCTCGTACCCGCCGGCCCGCCGGCCGGCACTTCGGGTATGCGCTCTAGTAATAGACGGCGTTACCGGCGCCGCCATTCGGGTTCAACAATTCGCCGGTCAGGGCGCGGGCCTGCTCGGAAGCCAGGAATACCGCGACATCCGCCACCTCCGAGGCCTCGACCATACGGCCCAGCGCGTTGCTGCCCGGCGCGCCAGCGGCGAATATCTGGTTTTCAACTTCCGCCGGCGTGAGGCCCTCCTTTTCCGCCCGCGCGGCCATCATGCCCGGCGTCCGTTCGGTCCGCGTCATGCCGGGATGAATGCAGTTCACCGTGATTCCGTCGCGGCCAAACTGCAACGCCAGCGTCCGGGTGAAATGCACCAGCGAGGTGTTGCGCGCGCCGCCGCTCAAATTCCCCGGAATGCGCGCGTTGGACCCGGAGATATTGATAATGCGGCCCCAGCGAGCTGCCTGCATATGGGGTATCGCGGCGCGGGCACAGCGCAATGCGCCCAGGTATTTGGTGTCGAAATCGCTCAGAAAGTCCTCATCCGCAATGGTCTCGATGCTGCCCACCGCGTTCGGCGAGCCACCAGGCAGGGAGGCGCTGTTGACCAGAATGCTCAATCCGCTCAGGGCCGCGACCGCCTCTTCGACCGTTGCCTCCACGGCGGCCCGGTCGGTCACGTCGCAGGCCAACGGAATGACCTTGCGGCCGGTTTCCCCGGCGATTTCCGAGGCGGTCTGTGACAACGATTCCATGTTTCGACACGTAATCGCCAGATCGACGCCTTCCCGCGCCAAGGCAATGGCAATCGCCTTGCCGATACCCCGCGACCCGCCAGCAATAATCGCGGTCTTGCCCTGCAAACCAAGGTCCATGGGTCGCCCTCCCCTTTCATGTTCTGCTGGCGAACCATCGTGCGTCTGTATTTTACGCTGTTGTCGGCAGCGGTTCAGCACTATTGTTTCGCCCATACAGAGTAAAGTATGCGCTGAATGCGCGGCGTCCGCCATTGGATCTTTGGTTTGGGGCTTGGGGAGAAGGATGGATGAGTTACGATCTGGTCGTTAAGAACGGTTTGATAATAGATGGCTCCGGTGGCGCGCGGTATCCCGGCGATATCGGTGT
>JAKZRT010000087.1:0-6165 GCA_047518005.1 Brevirhabdus sp. | reverse complement strand
GAAGTGCGCCAGATCATCCTCCGGGATCCAGTCCCGAAGATCGGGCGGAAGCAGAAACGCCTGGTTCCGCTCGCAGTCGATAAATTTGCTCATGGCGAGATTCTAACCGAAAATCTCCCCAAAGTCCGACACACTGCTAGCGCGCGGTTTCCATCTCGGTCGCGATCCGCGCCGCCCATTCGCCGATCACCGGGATGAAATCGATCGAGCCCAGCATCAGGACCAAAAGCGACAGCAGGATAGAACCGCCCAGAACCGTGCCCAGCCCGAACATCAGCCCGCCCGCAAATCGAAACGCCAGTAACCGCGGCACCGAATTGTGGAGCCGCACAAAGCGGTGTTGGTTCAGCCGCGCGACCTCGGCTTTCAGCCCCTCGATTTCACCCGCCAGCCGCTCGGTTTGATCCATATGTGCCACTTTCCCGTTTTTCCTCGGCCCGGGTCAGACTAGCCGCCCGACCGCGTGGGTTACAACCGCGCGCATTTGTGCTGCCGAATGACCCTTGCAGGGCCGCACCCAAAACCGATGTCGCGGATTGCAGTGTTATAGCAACGGTGTAACCCGCGTCGCGATGGGAAGGCTCCACAAGGCCCCTCGACAGCGCGCTCCGGTGCTCATAGCCTCGGTCGCATCACGACCGGAGGGACCCCATGACCGACACCGTAAAACCGCACTGGAGTTTCTGGCTGGTCGCCGTCGCCGGTCTGGCGTGGCACGCCGGCACCGTGATGAACCTGTTCTCGCAGATATCGGCGGACGGCATCGCCAACCTGCCCGAGCAATATCGCGCCATCGCCGAGACCCGGCCAGCCTGGGCCACGGTGGGGTTTGCCGTGGCCGGCTTTGGCGGGCTGATCGGCTCGGCCCTGCTTTTGCTGCGCCGCGCCACGGCGGTGCCGTTTTTCTGGGCCTCGCTGGCCGGTGTCGTGGTTCAGATGATCCCCGCATTGGGCTCGGCAGGCAGCATGAATTTGGGCTCGATCATCGTGGTATTTGTCATGACGCTGGTGGTGATCGGCTTTCTGATCTGGTACGCCCGGCGCGCCGCAACAGCGGGCATTTTGCGATAAAATCCGGCTGCCGAAGCGCCGTGCAGCGCGGTGCAGCGCCGCATGGGTCGGCGTGTGGTCAAATCCTCGCGGATCGTCATTAATCGAGATCAAAACCGCCCGCGCAAATAAATCGATTTTAGTGCGACGGAAACCTTCGGATGCTGCGTTTAACCCGGAAATCAACCGGATCAGTCAACGGAGCCCCAAATGACACGCCTCACAAATACCGCGCTGGTAATTGTCGCCGCCGCCATCGCGACAACCGCCTTTGCCGCCACCAATCAGGTCACCACCACCTCGTCGTCAGATGATCGCTGCATCATTTCGAACGGCATCCCGGACCATGAAACCGGCACGTTTCCCAACGCTGACAACCCCAACGAAATTACGACGCAGAGCATTCGGTTCTGCGTGGAGCGCACGCCGGAAAGGGGCGACACCGCACGTGATGTGCGCACCGTCGGGATCGCCAAGAACGGTATTCTGATCCGCCGCGGCACCGCTGACTGGTATGATGCCTCGTCGCCGCGCGGACACAGCCGCGACGCCTCATCGGGGTGGAACCTCGAAGGCGTCGGGTCGGGACTTTTGGGCGTCGACATGAACGCGGCGCATGTCGACCCTAAGGGGATCTACCACTATCACGCCATGCCCGACGCGCTGAAGGGGACGGCCTCGGAAACCTTCGTGGGCTATGCGGCGGACGGATTTGAAATTCACAACGTAGGGTCGTCGGCGCAATCAAGCTGGCAGCTGAAAGACGGCACTCGCCCGACTGCGCCGGGCGGCGACTATGACGGCACCTACAACCAGGATTTCGAGTTTGTCAAAGGCTCGGGCACCCTTGATGAATGCAACGGCGCGACCGTCGAAGGCGAATTCCTCTATTTCGCCACCGACGCCTATCCGTTCTTCCCGCGCTGCCTTTTCGGCACCGAGATCACGCAATACCGCTGATATCCGGCCCGCTCACCCGATTGTGGGGCGGCGGGTCCTTGCTATCGAGGCGCGCCGGTCGCTTAATCGGCCAATCCATGAAAAGGAGCCCGATCATGAGCCTGCTTGTCCGATATACCCTCGCTGACCCGGCAAACCACGACGCTCAGATGCGCGCCATGCAGGCGTTGGTTGCTGACCTGAAAGCGGCCGCGATCGCGGGCCTGAACTATTCCTGTTATTCCACCCAAGAGCCGACCGAATTTGTCGGCGTCCTGGACTTCGCTGACGATGCCGCCTTCGAGGCGTTCCAGGCCTCGGACGGGTTCGCCGCTTACCGGTCCCTGGTCGGGCCAACCTTCGCAAATCCGCCGAAAACAACCAAGATCGCAGAGATCGCTTCAACCCGCGGCTGAACCCGTTTAATCATCCCTTAACCAAGGCAGCCTATCGTTAACCTTGGTTAAAGGAGGCGACATGGGACGCATCGCTGCATTCGTCATCTTGTTGATTTTACCCGAGATTTCGCTGGCCGGTGCCTGGCAACGCGACGAAGGGGCGACCTTTCTGTCGTTTTCCTACACGGCTACAGAGCCGGTAGCGGACTGGAAGGCGGGGTCGGCGTACCCCGACGGATTTACCGCGTTTTACGTCGAACGCGGGCTTGGAACCGGGCTGACCCTGGGGCTCGATGCCGGGGCCGCCGAGGCAGGCGAGCGGACAGTGATTGTTTTCGTATCGCGGGCCCTGACGCAGCCTGATGACAAAAACCAATCTGCGATTCAGTTCGGGATCGGTAATCTGTCGGCATTCGCGAGCGATCAGCCGCTGGTGCAGGTTGCGGCGTCGCTGGGCCGCGGGCTTGGCGGGGCGCGTGGTCCGGGCTGGATGGCGGCGGACGCGCAGTTGCATTATCGGACCGAGACCGGCGAGATCGTCAAGAAGCTCGATCTGACCTATGGGGCCACGATCAGCGACCGGACGCGCGCGATATTTCAGATACAGACCGGAGATTACCCCGGATCGGATCCCTATCTGCGGTTGGCACCGTCGGTGGTCTATCGCCTCAGCGAGGGCGCGATGGTCGAGGCCGGAGCCGCATTTGGGCTCAGCGGGGGCGAGACATTTGGACTGAAGATCGGCACCTGGCTGGAATTCTGATCACCGGCGCGTCACAGCTGATATCCGGTCTTCAACAATACCGGCACGATCAGGTCCTCCTCGTCGGTCAGATGACGGTCGAGGAAGCGGTCGACCAGCGCCAGCTGCTCGGCAAAGGGGCCGCCCTCGCCGCCCTCCAGCACCACGCGCGCGCCGCCCGCGAATTCGTGCAGGGCACCGTCGATCTCTTCGTGGTCGGCTTCCAGCAGCCCGAAAACATGGCTGATCCGGCTGTCCAGGTCCACCAGCCGCGGAAAGAAATACGCGTCTTCGATCGAATGGTGCGCGTGCAGGTCAGACAGAAAGTGGTTGCCCATCCGGGTCAGGCGCGGCGCGAAAGTCCCGTGCTCCATATCACCGCCAATCAGCGCCATCGTGTCATCGCGCATCAGCGCGGTCAGGCGACGGAACGCGATATGGCGGTCCAGCCAAAATTTGACCATCCCGTCAAGACCGGGGTGCTTTTCCCACCCCTCGCGCGGAAAGTCTTCGCTCAGAACCCGCAGGGCTTCGGGCAACCCGGTGCGCGTCCCAAGCGAAAGCGCCCCACGATCCGGCACCGGGTCAGTCAAAACGTTGCGGCGACGTCATACATCACTGGCTCGAAGCTACGTACAAGTGCCGCGAAACGCCGGTTGCGTTCGCGCATTCCCGGGCTGCGCAACATAGCCAGAAAGTCTTCGCGGCGGGTCCATTGGGTGTAACTGGCGATCCGCGTCTGCGCGTCGTTGACGTGAAAGGCGGCGGCGATGAACCCCGGTTGCTTGCTGATGAAGACTTCATAGGCCTCGGTAAGCTCATCGAGCAGATCCTGGCAGGTGCCGGGCGTCATCTCGAAGGTGGTGATCACGGTCTGGAGGTGAGTGTTGGCGGAAATGGTTGGCATCTGGCGCTCCGGTTTTCCCGAAGCATAACACGCGCGGCCACAGGCGAAACCCGGCTTGACAGGGCGCGCTGATCGCTCAGGTTGGTGGCATGGCCGATCAACGCGCTTCGCTCTTTCGCCCGACCGACGATCAGGCCCGTGTCCTGGCGCGCGGACTTCTGGAAGGGGCGAAAACAGGGGCTCTGGGCGTGCACGAGGCCGACACCGGCGCACCGATGGTCACCCGTGTCGGCGTCGGGCAAGATCAGCGCGGGCGTCCGGCAATGTTAATCTCGGACTTGTCGCAGCACACCAAAGCGCTCAGGGCTGACGCCGCTTGTTCGTTGTTGCTGGGCGCGCCCGTCGAAAAAGGCGATCCGCTGAATGCGCCCCGACTGACGTTGATGGGGCAGGCCACGTTCATCGGCAACGGCGACGCAGGCTATGCGGCCCTGGCCGCGCGCTATCTGAAAACCCACCCGAAGGCGAAGCTCTATATCGGGTTCGCCGATTTCAGCTTCGCGGTTCTGACGGTTGAGCGCGCATATCTGAACGGCGGTTTTGGCAAGGCGTTCTTGTTGACGGCGGGCGATCTGGGGTTTTGACGTCGCGCAACCCGCCCGGCGCGGCCGGTCGGGTGCCATGTTGATGGTCTCGGCTCAGTTCGGGTTGTCGATCCGCGCTGTGACGGTGACCCGGCCCCGCACAGGCTCGGGCCAGACCACCTGAACCTGGTCCAGATTGACGCCCTGCTGGCCATTGATATAGGGCGCGTGATGCACGGTCGCCGACGCCGCGTTCAAGATCGCGCCATCAGCCAGCACCGAGGTGGTGCGCCGCGACTGCCCGCCAAAGGGAAACTTGTCGCCAAAATCCAGCGTCCAGACCGATTGATCCGAATTGATGTCAAATCGCTCGATCACCGGGTTCGAGACCGGATAGGTCACGGCGTTGAACGTGTTGCCGGTAAACTCGACCCGGCGGCACAGCGACATATCGAGCGTCGCGATCGAGGTATCGACCTTATCGATCCGGTCGATCGACCCGTTGAGCGACTTGAAAACATTGCCGGTCACGTTCAGGCCCTGAATGAAATGCCCGGTGCCATGGGGCTTGATCACCAGCCAGTTGAAATAACTGGCCACGTCATTTGCGGTGAAGGAATTGCCAGTGATGGTCAGCCCGCCGAACGAATATTCCGCCGAAAAATCCGGCGCGGCGTCGTGTTCGTTGGTCCATTCGATGAATGAATTGTCGATGTAATTCGCGGTGATCGAGGATTTCATGTTGGGATAGGTCAGCACCAGCCCCGCCGTGCGCGCGCCGTCGGTCACCTCGTCGCCCTGGAACCAGTGGTTGCCCAGCACCGTATGACCGTTGCCGTAGATCACGCCGGTGTGCAGGAACCGCACAAAGCGGCTGTTGCGGACCATGACGTCGTTGGCGTTCACGTTAAACGCGATGGTGGTACGCGCAGTGGCGGCGGTCGATTGTTCGTTCGACCGGAACTGGCTGCGGTCGATATGCAGGTCCTGGCAGCCCAGCCCGTGGCTGGTGATGCCGCGGTCCTTGGGTTTGGTCAGCGAACAGTCGCGAAAGTGGAAAAGCTTGCCCGCGGGCGGCAACAGAATGCCGCTGCCATAGCCGTTGCACTGAATTTCCACCGCTTCCAGCTCGAACTTGTCGAGCACGGTGAAACCCGAGAAATCGAGCGCGTACTGAAACCGAGTGAACGTATAGGTCTGGGTGCCCGGCGCTGCGTACAAAGGCTGGCTGAGGGTGACCGTTGCCGCGCCGATGTTGACGTCCAGAACGTAGACCTCGCGCCCGACGCCGGTGCCGGTGATCAATGCGCCCACCGGCACATTGGCCACGTTGGCAACGGCGGTCAGCGTGTCGGGGTTGCCTGCGGAATAGCTGGCGGTCGACGTGACCTGTACGTCGTCCCAATTGGGCGAAGGCGTCAGGTTGATCTGGCCGTTGCGCAGCACACGGCGGATCTGAAAGCTGGTCTGATACCAACGGCCCCCAGATTTGACTCAAGGGGATTCCCACGAGCGGCGTGATCTGATTCAGTGGCATCAAGGCAAGGGAGGCTTTGATGGCAGTAAGGATTACGCGCAAAGACAAGTCCGCAGGCGAGCTTCGCC
>JAKZRT010000086.1:0-6555 GCA_047518005.1 Brevirhabdus sp. | reverse complement strand
AAATGACCGAGTGGCCTTCCAAGCGCGGGCCGATTACCAAAATCATGCCATCGGATGGCTGCATAGGGGATACAGTTCCCTTGGCGGTGGGAAAGTGGTACGATTTCCACGAATTTGGATGGTATATGGGGAATGTCGGCTTGATCAATTGATCAATAAATGTGTGACTGCAGCTCTATCATTATCGCGGTCAACATCTGGGAGAGGACTGACAAATGAAACAACCAAGAATACTTTCGAGAAAGGGCATTATCGCGGGGGCTGCTGCTCTGGGGATGGCCTTGACCAGTGCAAGTGCAATGGCGGATGAATTAAAAGTCGCGGGCATTTTCACGTTACCGGTCGAGCAGCAATGGATCAGCCGCATTCACATCGCGCTGAACGCGGCGCAGGAACGCGGTGACATCGAGTACACGTTTTCGGAAAATGTCGCAAACACCGATTACGAGCGAGTAATGCGCGAATTCGCCGAAAGCGGCATCGAATTGATCGTTGGGGAAGCGTTCGGGCTGGAGCGCGCGGCACGCAAAGTGGCCGAGGATTACCCTGAAACCGCGTTTCTGATGGGTTCGTCCTTTGCGCCTCAGGACCCGAATTTTTCTGTGTTTGACAACTTTATCCACGAGCCTGCCTACCTGTCTGGCATGGTGGCCGGTGCCGCCAGCGACAGTAATGTCATCGGCATGGTCGGCGGATACGCGATCCCCGAAGTGAACCGGCTGATGCATGCCTTCATGGACGGCGCGCGCGAGACAAATCCGGACGTCAAGTTCCTAGTGAACTTCATCGACAGCTGGTACGATCCACCGAAGGCCAAGGAAAGCGCATTCGCTATGATGGATGCCGGCGCCGACGTGATGTACGCTGAACGATTTGGCGTGTCTGACGCAGCCGTCGAGCGCGGCAAGATGGCCATCGGCAACGTGATCGATACCGCAGCCGATTATCCTGGCACCATTCTGGCCTCGGCGTTGTGGCACATGGAAGCCACCGTCAATACCGCGATTGCGGCGGTTGCCGATGGCTCTTACAGCGCCGGCGATTACGGTCAGTTCAGCTTTATGGCTCACGGTGGCGGGTCACTGGCGATGGACGAGGCGCTGGTACCAGCCGACGTCGTGGCGGCGGTTTCGGCCAAGTCTGCGGCGATCATGGACGGCAGTTTTGTTGTTACCATCAACGACGAAGAACCCAAGTCCGACAACTGATGATTGGCGGGGCCGGGATCACTCGGCCCCGACGCATTTGATGGAAAATCTGGTCCTCCGCCTGAACAGCCTGTCCAAGCGATTTGGGTCGGTGACAGCAAATGACGCGGTCAGCATAAAGTTGCGTCGCGGCGAAGTGCTGTCTCTGTTGGGCGAAAACGGTGCTGGCAAAACTACGCTGATGAATATGCTGTTCGGGCATTACCTGCCCGACAGCGGCAGCGTCGATGTCGCCGATGAAGCCGGTAACATGCAGCCCCTTACATTGGGCCACCCGCAGGCGGCCTTGGCGGCGGGTATCGGTATGGTGCACCAGCATTTCACCCTGGCCGAAAACCTGTCGGCGCTGGACAATATTCTGCTAGGCTCGGAAAGCCTGTTGTCCTGGCGGCAAAATCGCGGCGCGGCACGCAGCAAGATCGCCGGTATTATTGAACGCACCGGGCTGGCGGCCCCGCTGGACGAGTTGGTGGGCAAGCTTTCGGTGGGCGAGCGCCAGCGCGTGGAGATACTCAAGGCGCTGTATCATAACGCGCGCATTTTGGTGCTGGACGAACCGACGGCCGTGCTGACGCCGCAGGAGGCGGACACGCTGTTTGAAAATATCGGCGCCATGACCGGGGACGGCTTGGCGGTTATATTCATCTCGCACAAACTGCGCGAGGTGCTGGCGTTTTCCCACCGCATCGTGGTGCTGCGCCACGGCAAGCTGGTGGGCGAGATTGCCACTGACCAGGCGGATGAACGCACCATTGCCCGGATGATGGTGGGGGCCGACACGCCAGCGACGCCGCGCGATGCAATGGACGCCGGAGCACCGGTGCTTGAACTGAAATCGCTCAGCCTGCGGGGCGCTAGCGCGCGCAACAGCCTGCACGGCGCCGATCTGACGGTACACGCCCACGAGGTCGTCGGCATTGCCGGAGTGTCGGGCAACGGCCAGTCGGCAATTGCCCGGGTGATATCGGGGCTTGCGACGCCGGATCAGGGCACGTTGCTGGTGGAGGGCACCGAAATAACCCGGTTTGGACCGCCCGCGCTTCTGGGCGCTGGGGTCGGTCGCATCCCCGAAGATCGCCACCAGGATGGCATGATCGGCGCCATGAGCGTTGCCGAAAACCTGATCGTTGAACGGCTGGACGACCCGGACGTGCAAAAGCGCGGGTTTTTGCGTCAGGATGCAATCCACGCCCATGCCGAAAAGCTGAGCCAGGACTACGACGTGCGCGGCCCCGGCATTGACGCCGAGGCCCGGCTGCTGTCCGGCGGCAACATCCAGAAACTGATTCTGGCGCGGGTGTTTGAGGCCACGCCGCGGCTGATCCTGGCCAACCAGCCGACCCGCGGTCTGGACTTGGGGGCGGCCAACGAGGTGGGGCGACGGCTGCTGGAGGCCCGCGCGCGCGGCGCTGGCATCTTGCTGATTTCAGAGGATCTGGACGAGGTTCTGGCTCTGTCGGACCGGATCATGGTGATCTATGACGGCTACCTGAGCCCGGCCAACAGTACAGACCGCGCTGCAATTGGCCTGATGATGGCAGGACAAGCCGCATGATCCGCATCGAACCCCGCGACGCGCCATCGCGCGCCCTGACGATCGGCGTGCCGGTGATATCGGCGGCGTTTGCGCTGCTGCTGGCGGCGGTGCCGCTGGCCTTTGCGGGCGCAAACATCATTGGTGCCTATGGGCAGATGTTTCGGGGCATTTTCGGCTCGATGTTTGCCTTCACCGAAATGCTGACTCGGGCCACGCCGCTGATCTTCACCGGGTTGGCGGCGACAATGGCGTTTCGCGCCAAGCTGTGGAACATCGGGGCCGAGGGGCAGCTTTATCTTGGCGCAATGGCGGCGGTGGCGGTGGGCACCGGGCTGATCGATGCGCCGGGTTTCATCATGATCCCGATCATCCTGATTGTCGGCGCTGCGGCAGGGGCGGCGGGCATGGCCGGGCCCGCCTATCTGAAAACCCGCTTCGGCGCCGACGAGGTTGTGACCACTTTGCTGCTTAACTTTATAATCCTGATTTTCCTGCAAATGATGCTCGAAGGCCCGCTGCAAGACCCGTTGGGCCTGGGCTGGCCGCAATCGGCCCCGATCGTTGACCAGGGGCTGCTGCCCAAACTCATGCCACGCATGCGCATCCATTCCGGCCTGATCATCGCGCTTCTGGCCGCCGTTGCCGCGCATATCATGCTGTCCAAAAGCGTGTGGGGTTTCAAGCTGCGCGCGGTGGGCGAAAATGCCGCCGCAGCACTGCATGCCGGGATCGGCGTCAAGCGCACGCTGATGGGTGCTGCGATCGTATCCGGCGCGCTGGCCGGGCTGGCCGGGGTTAGCGAGGTAGCCGGGCTCAAGGGCTATCTGACGGCCGATCTTTCACCCGGTTTTGGCTTCACCGGCATCGTCGTGGCCATGCTGGCTGGGTTGTCACCCATCGGCGTGGTGATCTCGGCCGTGTTTATCGCTTCAGTCTTTGTTGGGGCCGACACTATGAGCCGGGCCATGGGTGTTTCAAGCTTTCTGGCCGATCTGGTGGTGGCGCTGGCGCTGATCTCGGTGCTGCTCGGCGGCTTTGTCGCCCGCTTTCGTATATCCCGCGTGAAAACCGAGGTTGCATAGTGGACATCCTGCAAATCCTGTTCACCGACAGTTTCTGGGCCGCCACCCTGCGCATCGCCACACCGCTAATATTCGGCGTGCTTGGGGCGCTGATCTGCGAAAAATCCGGCGTGCTGAACCTCGGCATCGAGGGCATTTTTGTCGCCGGTGCCATGGCCGGTTGGATGGCCGTGTGGCTGGGCCTCGGCCTGTGGGGAGGGCTGATTGTGGCGGCCACCGTGGGCGGGCTTTTCGGCTTGCTGCACGCGATACTGACCGTGCCGCTGGGGCTGTCGCAGCATGTCTCGGGGCTCGGTATCACCCTGCTGGCCACCTCGCTGGCCTCGTTCAGCTACCGCACCGCTCTGCCGCAAGTGTCCTCGCCACCGCGCATCACGCCGTTTCAACCGCTGGACCTGCCGATCCTGTCCGACCTACCGTTCCTCGGCCCAGTGCTGTTCCAGCAAACCGCGATGACCTGGCTGGCGCTGTTCATGGTTGCATTGGTCTGGTGGGTGCTGGAGCGCACACCAGTGGGCATGGCGATCCGGGCTGTGGGCGACAACCCGGATGCAGCCGATGCGCAGGGGCTATCGGTCTACGGGCTGCGCATCGGCGCCATCGTTGCCGGGTCCGCCCTGATGGCCATTGGCGGCGCGTTTTTGACCATGTCGGCGTTTGATGCGTTCTTTTTCGGCATGGTCAACGGGCGCGGCTGGATTTGCATCGCGCTGGTGATCTTCGCTAGTTGGCGTCCCGGCAAGGCGCTGCTGGGGGCCATCCTGTTCGGCGCCTTTGACGCCTTTCAGGTGCGCCTGCAAACCGAGGTCGGGGCCTTCGTGCCGTCGCAGGTGTTCTTGATGGCGCCATATGTGCTGTCAATTTTTGCCCTGGTAATCGTGGCCCGGCGCGCCGACTATCCGCGCGCCTTGCTAAAGCCATGGTTCAAAGGGCAACGCGGATGAATTTCGATCTGATCGTCAAAAATGCCACCCTGCCAGACGGGCAGAGTGGCGTCGATATCGCCTGCGCCGACGGCGTGATCGAGGCCGTCGAGACCGCAATCACCGCCAAGGCCGCGACCATCATCGATGCCGTCGGGCAACTTATCGCGCCACCATTTGTCGATCCGCATTTCCACTTGGACGCGACACTCTCACTCGGCACGCCGCGAATGAACATCTCGGGCACTCTGCTGGAGGGCATCGCGCTGTGGGGCGAGCTGAAACCGGTGCAGAGCGTCGACGACATCATCGAGCGAGGCCTGCGCTATTGCGATCTGGCGGTGTCGATGGGCATCGGCGCAATCCGCAGCCATGTGGATATTTGCGATGATGAACTCAAGGGCGTGCAGGCGCTGATTGAGGTGCGCGATCGCATCAAGGATTACCTTGATTTGCAACTGGTGGCGTTTCCGCAAGACGGCCTGTTCCGTGACCCTACGGCCAAGGCCAATTTGACCCGCGCGCTGGATATGGGGGTCGATGTGGTGGGCGGCATTCCGCATTTTGAACGCACCACAGCCGATGGTGCGGCCTCGGTGACCTACCTGTGCGAACTGGCAGCCGAGCGAGGCCTGCGCGTTGACATGCATTGCGACGAAACCGATGACCCCCTTAGCCGCCACGTGGAAACGCTTGCGTTTGAGACCGCGCGGCTGGGCCTGCAGGGGCGGGTGACCGGTTCGCACCTGACCTCAATGCACTCGATGGATAATTACTACGTTTCCAAGCTGATCCCGCTGATGGCCGAGGCTGAACTTCACGCCATCCCGAACCCGATGATCAACATCATGCTGCAAGGGCGGCACGACGCATACCCGAAGCGGCGCGGCCTGACGCGGGTGCCGGAACTGAAAGCCGCCGGCATCACCATCGGCTTTGGCTCGGATTGCGTAATGGACCCGTGGTATTCGCTTGGCCGCGCAGACATGTTAGATGTGGCCCACATGGGGCTGCACGTCGGGCAACTGTCCAGCCCGGCGGATATGGCTTGGTGTTTTGAGGCAGTTACAGCCAATTCAGCTAAGATCATAGGGCTAGAAGGTTATGGGTTGGCCAAAGGCTGCAAAGCCAATTTTGTTTTGTTGCAGGCCCGCGATGCGATAGAAGCGATCCGCCTGCGCGCGACCAGATTGGCGGTGATCCGAGCGGGCAAAGTGGTTTCGCGAACTTCGGCGGTCGTCGCTGATCTTAATTTGCCGGGTAGGCCAAATCAGCTCGACCCAGCAAGTTATTGCCCCGGTGGCGACGATCATAGTTAGTATCGCTCGACCGACCTGAACGTGAATGCGAACGGGTACTATGAGCCTTTGGCAACAGATCAGATTCACCCAAACCTGCCCGCCAGCGAATTTAGTAATGTAAGGTGGCCGTTTGACCAATTTTCGTGAACGGACCATATCTTGCGCACAGCGGGCTCTAAGGGAAAGTCGGTTTACGGGAACCCGGCAGCAGTGGTTTGGGCCTTGCCGAACGGCAGGTTCGGGCTGTTTTCGTTGGTCAAATAATTTGCGGTTTGTAGCATTCGCCGGAAGTTTCCATGCCTATAGCTATGGAAAACGGCGCCCCACGGATGATCGCCGAAGAAATGTTGAAAGACGAGGTCCTGTGTCATAGTAGTGTTAATAATGAGATTCCGCAGACGGGGGTGTTTTCTGGGCGGTTTTAGTAGTGTTAATTACGAGATATCCACAGGGACCCTCGGGCAAAGCTTGCTGGTAGATTGCGTCGCTCTATTGCTTTTCCAA
>JAKZRT010000085.1:0-3630 GCA_047518005.1 Brevirhabdus sp. | reverse complement strand
CTGGCTCACTTGGGTGCTCACACACGTCGCTGATCACAAGATCAACAAAATCGACGAACTCATGCCCTGGAATTGGTCAACAGATTGATCGGAAACCGCTGGTTCACCGGACGCTTACGACATATCGCGTGTTACCGACATTCGCTAAATTGAAGGGTGGTAAGTTCTGCGTTGCATGCTACGCTGCTAAGCGGCGGTGGGCGCCTGCTTCAATGAAAACGCACCACCGTTTTGATTCTAATCTGCATAGGGGGAGAAAAACAATGAAACTTTTTTCCAAAATGGGGGCAATGGCTGTACTGGCAACGGTGCTCTCGTCCGGCGCAGCACTTGCACAGGATGATGACATCACCATTGGCTTTTTGCCCGGCGTGGTCGATCCGTTTTATCAGGTGATGCAGCTGGGCGTCGAAGGTGCAGTTGCGGATCTTGGGCTCAAACTGGTCACCCAGATACCGCCGACCTGGGGTGTTGAAGTGCAGACGCCGATTCTAGACGCGATGGTTGCTCGTGGCGACATTGACTATCTGGTCATCGCACCAACCGACAAAGACCAGATGGTCGCTCCGCTGCAACTGGCGCTGGACGCCGGTATCAAAGTAATCACCGTGGATACATTCCTCGGCGACGGTGACTATGCTGGTGGCCCAGTCAATTTTCCGATCAGCTATATCGGTTCCGACAATATTGAAGGCGGCCGTATATCGGCCCGTGGGCTGGCCGAGGCGGTTGGCGGCAAGGGCAATGTCTATATCAATTCGACCAATCCAAACGTCTCTTCGGTTGAAGGCCGAGCCATTGGCTTCAACGAGGTTATGGACAACGAATATCCCGACATCACCGTCGTGGGGATCGACTTCAACCTCGATGATATGAACGCAGCTGTGCAGCAAACCGCAGCGACGCTGGAGCGTGTTCCGGACCTTGTCGGCGTTTTCGGCACCAATGTATTCAGCGCCCAGGGTGCCGGTACTGCGGTGGTGAACGCAGGGCTTGGTGGTGTGGTGCACGTGGTTGCCTATGACGCAACCCAGTTTGCCATCGAGCAGTTGCGCGAAGGTATCGTGAGCCTTGTACTGGCGCAAAAACCCTTCGATATGGGATATCTTGCGGTGCAGTTTGCGGTCGCTGACGCGAATGGCGTCACCAGCCTGCCGCGACGCGTGGAGACCGGATTTGCCATCATCAGCATTGATAATGTCGATGACCCGGAAGTTGCACGGTTTATCTATCAGGTTCCGAACTAAGTTTTCGGTATATTGATGTTGCAAATTTTCGGAGCGCTGTAACCGGCGCTCCGAGACTTTCGGAAATCTCCAAATTCAGGAATTTGCGATGGTGCAGCAAAAACCTCCGGGTGCGGTCGCAACCGGCTTTGCCCCAGCAGGGACAAAATCTGCGGCCAGCCAGATACTCCTCAGCCTAATTCAGGTCTGGGCGTGGGTGTTTCTGGCCGTCCTGATCCTGTTTTTTGTCGTTTCTGTTCCGCTGGTCAGCGGCAGTGCGGTCAGTTTCCTGACGGTGCGGAATTCGCAGAACATCCTAGTCGCCATCACCCCGGTCCTGCTGCTTGGCCTGGGTCAGACATTCGTGATCATCAGCGGCGGGATCGACCTCTCGGTTGGCTGGGTCATGAGCCTGGCCTCGGTTCTGTCCGCCCTGGCCCTGCGGGAAACCTATGATGCCGGCCTGCCGCTGGCCGTGGCGGTGCTGTTCGGGCTTTTCGCTGCTGTTCTGGGTGGCGGGATGGTTGGGTTTTTCAATGGTGTGATTATCGCCAAACTGAAGGTGCCGCCGTTCATTGTGACCCTGGGTATGTCATTCATCGTGCGCGGCGTGGCGCTGCTGATGTCGGAAAACACGACCGTGATCGGGCTGCCCCGCGGGGTGCGCAACTATGGCAATGATTCGCTGTTGTATTTCATCCGCGGCGATGGCGGCGGGCTGTATTTTTTCGCGCGTCCCGAGGTGACCGGGGAAATACTGCGCCGCATGGACCGGATCATAACCTATCCGGTTCTGCTGACTGCGCTTGTTGTCGGTGTCGCCATTTACGTTCTGCGGCGAACCAGGTTCGGCCGTTACACCTATGCCATCGGCGGCAACCGCGAGGCGTGCATTCGCGCCGGCGTGCCGGTGGAGCGCCATATTATTAAGCTATATGCACTGTCGGCCGCCAGCGCCGGAATTGCCGGGTTCCTCTCGATGCTGCGCTTTACCGCCGGCTCGGCTGTGATCGGCGACCCGCTGTTGCTATCGTCGATCGCGGCGGTGATTATCGGCGGTGTCAGCCTGTACGGCGGCTCGGGTTCGGTGGTCGGCACGGTTATTGGTGCTCTGATCATCGCGGTTCTAACAACCGGTCTGGTGATGCTCAATGTGCAGCCGTTCTGGCAGTTCATCGTGGTTGGTGCGGTGGTGATACTTGCGGTGCTCATCGACCAGTCGCGCGACATGATCAGACACCGGATCGAGAACATATAAATGCAGACTGCACCTATCCTTTCGATTAGAAACCTTGCCAAGCGCTTTGGCGGCCTAGTTGCTGTCGATGACATGAGCCTAGACGTCTTTCCCGGCGAAGTCGTGGCCTTGCTGGGCGACAATGGCGCGGGAAAATCCACCGTGATCAAATGTGTGTCCGGAGTTTACCGCGCCAATGCCGGGCAGATAATATTCAACGGAGAATCCGTGAGTTTCAGCCGCCCGATCGAAGCGCGCGAACGGGGGATCGAGACGATCTACCAAGATCTGGCGCTGGCCAATAATCTTGATGTCGCGGGCAATATCTTTCTCGGTCGCGAAAAGGAAAAGAGCTATTTCGGCGGTCTGGTGCGGCCGTTGGACGACCGATTCATGCTGGAACAGTCGGCACAGGCACTCAGTTCTCTCAATGTCGAAATTCCCTCGCTGAAAGCACCGATAGAGACGCTTTCTGGGGGTCAGCGCCAGGCTGTCGCCATCGCGCGCGCGGTCTACTGGGACGCCCAACTGATGATCATGGACGAGCCGACAAACAACCTCGGCGTTCCCGAGCAGCGCAAAGTGCTCGAACTTATCCGCAAATTGCGCGAACACGGGGTTCCGGTGATCCTGATCAGCCATACCTTGCCGGAAGTCTTTGCCGTCGCCGACCGGCTGGTGGTCATGCATCGCGGCCGCAAGGTAACCGAAAAAAAAGCCGCGGATACCAATTCTGAAGAAGTCGTCCAGTACATGGTAGGCGCGCTCGACGACACATGATTTGCAGTCGAGACCGGCAGTTGCGGGCATTTTTTTCAATTTGATGGGCGCGCGATGTATTTCTCGCTGCAGCTCAGCAAAGATGGCCTTGGCGTGCTGCCTATCCAGAGCTTGCCCACTGGATACGGGCTTGGTTCAACATGACAAAGAACCTGTCCAAAGATTAGGAAGTAGCTCACAGCTGACTTTTTTCTCTGGTTTGACATCCGCCGATTTCAATATCAGCGGGCTTGCTATTGGTTAGGACTAGAGCTACGGACATTTATTCTGCAACATAGTTTGCAGCTCTGAAGTAGTTTTCGCACTCTTGAGGTTCGAATAGATCGCAGATGTCACCCACGGCTTCAGTCAGGGCATCAAATGTTCTGGCGGCCATCCTTCGCAGGT
>JAKZRT010000084.1:0-9050 GCA_047518005.1 Brevirhabdus sp. | reverse complement strand
TCCGTCTTCGACAATTATGAGCAGATCGTCGACAGGTGTTGCGAAGCATGGAACTTCTTTGCAAACGACAAAACCGCAATCACGTCAATCACTACCAGACAATGGGCCAAAACGGTCAACGACTAGGGCCGTTGGTATAATCTCGTTCTTGCGCGATATATCGGCGGGCCGCACAAAACCCGAGACCAGAAGCTCGCGGATTTCGAAGTTGACGCGCACCTCCTGGCTGCCCTCGATGCGGATCACGCCGTTTGGCAATGTGGCAACCACGGTCGCCGCGATTCTGAGTGTCAGTTTCTCGTTGCGTTTGACCGACCCGTCGCCCTGGGAATTGGACGACCCGCTGGCCGAAACCCCGGACCCAAGCGCCAAGCCGCGTGGCAGGTTCTGGTCGATCACCGTTTCGATGCCCAGAGCGACGGGTGCCGCCATGGTCTGGGATCCGGTGCGCGAGCGGCTGGAGGCGTTCGAGATTTCAGCACTTTCGTTGATCTCGATGACCACCGTCAGAATGTCACCGACCCGCGCCGCGCGTCGGTCCCCAAACAGCGACCCGACCCCACCCGACCAAAGCGAGGCGCGGTCGACTTCGGTCAGCGAGCCGGTTGGCGCGTCGTACCCGGCGGCCATCATCGCCAGGCTTTCCTGGGAATTGTAGCTCGGGGTGAATTCGGGCATCTGACCAACGGTTTCCAGCCGCGCACACCCTGCGGCAAAGATCACGACAAATGCGGCTTGCATGAAAACGCGATTGATCATTGTCCACCTCTCATGGCCATCGCTGGTACACCCACGTGCACCGTGCCATCGGCCATCACAATCCCGCGGACCATGGTTCGCGAGGCCAGGTTCATGACCCGTATCGCGTCGCCCAGCCCGCCGCGGCCCATGGCGCGCGCCTCGGTTCTGATGATCAGCCCGGCACGTGAAAAGATCAGCGTCACGATCTGATTGCGGTCGACCAGCGTCGGCGGGCCGACATCGCCGGGGTGGATGGGGTGGCCAGCGTAAAGCATCACCCGCGCCTCCATCCCCAGCACTGCGCCAGCATCGCTGAGTGCGCCGGGAACTGATTTTTCGATCAGCGCCAGATCGGCGGGCACGATGATCGCCTGACTGCGAATGATGCGCGCCGCGACCAGGGTTTCGGCCTGGGCGGGCAGCGCCAGCGACAGCACCAGCAGATATGTCAGGCGAATTGGGGTCATCGGATCTGGGTCGTGGCCCCCAGCATCTGATCGGCCGCGGTGATGACCTTTGAATTCAGTTCGTAGCCGCGCTGCGCCTCGATCAATTCGGTGATTTCGCGCACCGCATCAACCGATGACGCCTCAAGATAACCCTGCCGCAAAGTGCCCAGCCCGCTGGCCCCCGGCACGTCGATGATCGCCGTGCCCGAGGCCCCGGTTTCCAGGAACAGATTGTCGCCAATCGCCTCGAGCCCCTTGGTGTTGACGAAATTGGCCAGCGTCACCTGGCCCAGAAGCTCGGCCTCGACGGTGTCGGTGAAATAGGCGTAAATCTCGCCGTCTGCGTTCATTGATATTGCCCGCGCGTCGCCCGGAATGGTGATGTTGGGCACCAGCGGATAGCCGTCCGAGTTCACCACCAGCCCGTCGGCCGACCGCTGAAACGCGCCGTCGCGGGTATAGGCCGAGATCCCCGACGGCAGGGTGACTTCGAAAAGCCCGGCGCCCTCGATGGCCATGTCCAGATCACCGCCGGTCTGCGACAGGGTGCCCTGCAAGAGCTCTATCGACACCGACGAAGGGCGGACGCCAAGCCCCAGCTGGACGCCGGTCGGCAGTACCGTGCCGTCGGACGCATTGATGGTGCCTGCGCGCGCCACCTGCTGGTAATGCAGATCGGCGAATTCGGCGCGTCGCGCGTTGTACCCGGTGGTCGACATGTTGGCCAGGTTGTTGGCGATGACCTCGACCCGCGTTTGCTGGGCGGCCATGCCGGTGGCGGCGATGTGAAGTGCGCGCATGTTCCCGTCTCCTTATGCTTTGCCGAGGGTCGAAATGACCGACCCGATGCGTTTGTCCTCGCGTTCCAGAAAGGCCTGGCCCAGCTCGTAGGCGCGCTGAACCTCGATCATCCGCGCAATCTCGGTCACCGGATTGACGTTCGACCCTTCGACGAACCCGTGCAGCACGCGCGCCTCTGGCACCGGTTCGATGGCCCCTTCGACGGCAAAGCGAACCCCGTCTTCGCGTTGCAGATCCAACGGGTCTGCGGGCTGGAACAGCCCGACCTGACCGATCGGAACACCGCCCGCGCTGATCGTCCCGTCCGGGGCAACCGCCACCTCACCCAGATCCTGGGGCACAAAGATCGGCGCGCCGCCCGCGTCCAGAACCTGATTTCCGTCGAGGCTGGACAGCAGGCCCTCGGGCCCCAGGGCAAATGCGCCGGCGCGGGTCAGCCGCTCGCCCGCCGGAGTGGCGATCATGAAAAATCCGGGGCCCTCAATGGCCAGATCAAACGCGCCACCGGTTTGCCGCAACGCGCCTTGCGCGGCGATGGTGACATGGGCCGCGGCAGAAGCCTGCGAAAGCGATCCTGCCGGCCCCTCGAGTGCCGAGATATATTCAGCAAAAACAATGCCTTCTTTGCGAAATCCGGTGGTCGACAGGTTGGCGATATTGTTCGCGACTGTCTGCATTTCCCTGAGCAGGCCGGTCTGGCGGGCGAGCGTGGTGTAAATGCTGTTGTCCATGTCACCCGCCTTGAATCAAAGGCACAAGGGTGTTGGCAAAGAGCGACGTCAGGCGTTCGGTCATATAGGCCATGGTGATCCAGAAAACGACGACAATCGCGCCCAGTTTGGGCACGAACGTCAGGGTCATTTCCTGGACCGAGGTCAGCGCCTGAAAGAGACCCACAACCAGACCGGTAAGCAGCGCCACGGTCAGGATCGGCAGCGAGATCGCCACCGCGACCCACAGCGCCTGTCTGAGCGTGTCGTAGAAAATCATTTCGTTCATCGGATCAAACCGGCATCCTGAGAATTTCCTGATAGGCCTCGACCACCTTGTCGCGCACCGCCACCACCGTTTGGACGGCCAGTTCGGCCTCGGCCAGGGCCTGGACCAGCGCGTGCGGGTCGGCGTCGCCGATCATGGCCGACCGCGCCGTGGCTTCGGCCGCCTTCAGCGTTTCGGCGAAGTCTTCGACGGTACCAAACAGCGCGTTTGGTTGCCCGCCCGGCGTCGCCTTTGGCGCTGTCGCCGGACGGGCGGTGGCATATTGCTGAGCGGCGAGAGATGATCGGATATCCATTTTGGCCTCCGTTATCGGCGCAGCAGATCGAGCAGTGAACTCGACATTTGTCGGGCCTGATCGAACAGTTTGAGGTTCGCCTCATAGCTGCGTTGTGCTTCTCGCGCGTCGGCAATTTCGACCACCAGATCGACGTTCGATCCATCATAGTGGCCGGTCTCGTTGGCTAGCGGGTGCGCAGGGTCATAGATCCGCTCGAGCTCTGACGGATCAAGCAGCACGCGACCGGTCCTGACCTGCCCCTGAGCATCGCCTGGGGCTATATATTCCTGGAATGTAACGATTTTCCGGAGATACCCAGGCGTGTCGGAGTTCGCGATGTTTTCAGAGGTATGGCGCAGGCGCGTGGCCTGGGCCTGCATACCGCTGGCAGCTAGCGACAGGGTTTTTGAGAAGATATTCATCGCCCTCGCGCCCCGCTACCGCACGCCTGCCGAGGTGCGCAGGATGTCGAGCGAGGTACGATAGATCGACAGTGCCATCTGATGCTGGTGGCGCACTTCGCCGGCTTTCATCATCTCGGTCTCAAGCGACACGGTGTTGCCGTTCGGGGCTTCGCGACCCGGCTGATCGTTGACAGCGACGCCGCCGCCCATAAGGCCTGCGGTGTGGCCCGCCCTGGTCTGTCGCATCGTCAGACCCGGTGCCTGGTAGGTCTCGGCAAAACTGGCAACATCGCGGGCGCGATAGCGCGGAGTGTCGGCGTTCGCGACGTTCTGGGCGATCACCTGCTGGCGGCTGCTTGCGTGCGCCGCCATGGACTGCGCCATGCGCATGACCTCTAATTTTTCGAACATCGGGGCTTCTCCCACGACCGGTTTCAACCAAGCCTTAACCCCGATTCCTTTAGAAATTGTTTTTGTAAGATTGAGGAGAAATGAATGCCCCCAACCGCTTTGGAACAACTCAGGGCCGAAGTGCGCGCCACCAAGGCGGTTCGCGATGTCGGGCGCGTTACCGAGGTGTCGCGGGGCACGGTACAGGTCTCGGGCATCTCGAAGGTGGCCGCACTGGGTGATCAGGTACGCTGGATATCGGTCGACTGGCGTTCGATGCTGGGCGAGGTGATCCGGCTGGGTCCTCAGGGCGCGACGATTCTGATGGCCGGTCCGTCGGACGGTATAGCGATCGGCGACCGGGTCCAGCATCTGGGGCCCAGCGAAATCTCGCCCGACGACCATTGGGTCGGGCGCATCATCGACCCGCTTGGCCAGCCGCTGGATGGTCGTCCGCTGCTGCGTGGGATGGTGCCGCGCGCGCTCAGGGCCGAGCCGCCCCCTGCGGCGCGGCGGCGGGCCCTGGGCGGACGGCTGGAAACCGGTATGGCCGCCTTCAACACGCTTTTGCCGATTGTAGCAGGCCAGCGGATCGGGCTTTTTTCCGGGTCTGGCGTTGGCAAATCGCGGCTTCTGGCCCAGCTTGCCACGGGCATCGAAGCCGACGTGGTGGTCATCGCGCTGGTCGGCGAACGCGGGCGCGAGTTGCGCGAGTTTGTCGAAGACGTGCTCGGGCCCGACCGGATGCGCCGAACCATCATCGTGGCCGCAACCTCGGACCAGTCGCCGGTGTCGCGCCGCCGTTGCCTGTGGGCGGCGATGGCGGTTGCCGAGCATTTTCGCGACGGCGGCAATCACGTGCTGTTTCTGGCCGACAGTGTGACCCGCTTTGCCGAGGCGCACCGCGAAGTGGCGCTGGCCAGCGGTGAAAGCGCTTCGCTGCGGGGCTATCCGCCGTCGGTCGCGCATATGATCATGGCGCTGGCCGAACGCGCCGGACCGGGCCTGCCCGAAACCGGGGATATCACCGCGATCTTCACGGTTCTGGTTGCGGGCTCTGACATGGAAGAGCCGATCACCGACATCCTGCGCGGGGTTCTGGACGGCCACGTGGTTCTGGACCGCGAAATAGCTGAACGCGGGCGGTTCCCGGCGATCAATCTTCTGCGATCGGTTTCGCGCAGCCTGCCCGAGGCGGCCAGTCCGGAAGAAAACGCGGATATCGCGCGGGCGCGCAACTTCATGGGCGTCTACGACCGGGCCGAACTGATGGTGCGTTCGGGGCTTTATACCGCCGGGTCGGACCCCGAGATCGACGCGGCGATCCGGGTCTGGCCACTGCTCGACCGGTTCATGGCCGAGGTCGAACCCGGCGGCGTGGCCGAGAGTTTCGCGCGACTTGGGGCGTATTTGGCGGCGGCACAGCCAAAAGAAGAGGCCGAGGGTGCCTGAGGTCTTGCGCCGCGCTGGCGCGCGTCGCCCGCGTAGCGAGGGGCCAGCCCCTCGCGCGGCGCGGAGTATTTTTTGGAAGTATGATGGGGAGGATATCCGATCAATTTCTTGGCTTTGGCCATTGCTTAAGGGGTGGATTCGCCATTCGGCGGGACGGGGGCAGCGCCGCCGCAACAGGACGTTACATGCGAAATGTCTTGCGCCGCCCTTGGCGCGGCGCTCGATCTTGCAAACTGGCGGTTGGGATCGACTTAAGCGGCGCTATTGGCCAATCAGATCGCGGACCGAGGGCATCGATTGCAAAAGCGTCAGGGCAGCGCTGGCCCCCGAAGTCGCGACCAGTCCGATTTCGATCTGGCCGAGCGCGAAAAAGCGGCGGATCAGCTCTTCCTGGCCCTCGGAAGTTGCGAACTGCGAGACCGAACTGTCGCCGAAGGCGGATAGGGCACGGGCCTGATAGACTTCGAGCTGTTGGTCCAGATCGATCGCCGCGAAACTGTCGGGCAGCCCGAAGGCGGTGTCAAAAACGCTGCGCAGGGGCTCGTTGCCCATGACCAAGAACCATTTTGCGGCGTCGGTCGAACTATCCTGCGCGATATCGGTCAGGTCGCGTTCGAGCCCGAGCGCCAGACGCATTTCCTCGGACTGCTCGCCCACGGCGACTTCGAACTGGCGGTCGTTGTAAAGGTCGATGATTTCGTCGGGGAAAGTACTGAGCACCGTGCTGGGCGTCCCGAGGTCAAAAGCAAAGGCTTTGGACATCTCGAAATAGCGCTTGTCTGCCAGTTTGTTCGAAAGCGCATCGGGGTCGATCACGCCGTCGCTCAAAACCTTCTTGATAAACGCCGTGTTGTTGATATCGGCGTCCAGCCCGAAAGCGCCAAGCGCAACCGTCAACAAGGTCCTGTCGGCCATGAGATCATCGACGGTGAGCACAGCAGCAATGTTGTCGCGAAAGTGGTCGGTTTCGCGCGTGATCTGGGGCGCCTCTTGAAAGGCAGCGCGCTGCGCGTCCTGGGTGCGCTGAAGAAAGGCCCAGCCGGCGAAACCACCAAAGGGGACCACCGGCTGAAAGCTCATGAGGGGCGCGCCGCCAGCAGACGCTCTTCGCGCGGCAACAGGGCGCGCAGCGCCTTGAGGACCTGGTAGAACTGGCGCTCGAGCGAAAAGTCTGTGGCCAGCTCAAGCTGGTGGCGGCTGTCGGAATCGGTCAACACCTGGCTGAGCTGTTCGATGCCGCGCAAAAGTTGATTGCGGGCGTCATCGGTTTCAAGATCGCCCGACAACACTAGCTGGGCGATGTAACAGACGCGGCGCACAGGTGTCGTGACCTCGTCGGGGTGGATCGCGTCGCGCAGGCGCAGGATGTTGGCGTTCGGCGTGATAATCGACAGCCGTCCGCGACGGTCGCCATTTTCGATCACCGCGCCGTTGATCAGCACACGTTCCCTGGGCGCAAGTTTCAGGACCAGGCCGCTCATACGCCCACGCCCTGCCTGAGGCCGCGCATGATTGCGGCGTTGATCTCGACCAAAACTCCGGTGTCGGCTTTCTGGGCCAGCACTTTCGAGCTGTGCTGGTCGACAAACTCGGCGAGGTAAAAGATGCGGGCGCGCAGGTCGTCGGGCAGCGTGTTGCCCTGATCCGCGACGTCGGTTGCCAGCACTGTCCAAAGGCGGCGGTTCTCATAAATCGCGTGCGCGAGGTCGTTGAAACCGGCTTTGCCGCGCGCGTCGGCGGCCTTGAGTGCGCGGGTTGCGCGGACGAAAACTTCGTATTCGGTGCCCCGTTCGGTGCGCGTTGGCGCTGCGGACTGGGCATAGGCCATTCGGGCCATGGTCTGGGCGTTCACGTCATATCCTTCCGATGACTTGCTTTACTTCGCGGGCTTTGCCGCGGTCAGGTTTAGGGCGCGCGCCGATGGATGGGGGGTTGTGCGCGCGCCCCAGGTCCGTCGCTTATCGGAAGAGAGCGAGGAGGTTTTGCGGCTGCTGGTTGGCAATTGACAGCGACTGGATGCCCAGCTGCTGTTGCACCTGCAACGCCTGCAGACGGGCCGAGGCTTCTTCCATGTTGGCGTCGACCAACGTGCCGATACCGGCGCGCAGCGAATCGGTCAACTTGGAGATGAAAGTCCCCTGAATTTCGATCCGGCCCTCGGCCGAGCCGAATTCCGCGGCACCGTCGATCGCGTTGTTGATCAACGTCTCGATGTTGTCGAGCGCCGCGGTGGCGGTGGCGTTGGTCAGAACGCTGATGTTGTCGAGCCCAAAGAGACCGCCCGATGCCGTGCCGCCGTCTTCACCGGCGGTCGACAGGTCCAGATCGGCACCGAATGTCGTGTCCGTTCCGTCATAATCGACAAACAGCTGATGGGCCCCGGTGGTTGCATCGACTCCGACCTTGGTGGAAACACCGGTCAGCGCGCCACCGTCAACAGCTGTTTTAAGACCGCGCGCGACGTCTTCGAATGTCTCGCCCTTGCCGGCGATATATTCGAAGTTGTTGCCTTCCAGCGTGACGCGATAGCTGTCACCTTCGTTGACCAGCGCGGAGGTCGAGAAATCGACGGTTTCCGCGCGTTGCTCGATCGTCGCACCTGCTGCGATGGCGGCTGCGCCGCCGGTTGCACTGGTGGTGACAATGGTATCGTCGAACGATTTGGTCGAGGTGATGATCAGATCGCCGCCCGATGTCGAAGCTGCAATTCCGGACAAGCCCAAGGCGTTGATCGCACCGGCCAGATCGGTTGCAGTCGTTGCCGCATCAGTATTGGCGGCGACGTTTACAGTCGACCCACCGATATTGACTTCGTAGGCGCCCGCAATGTCGTAGGTAACGGTCATCGAATGCTGCTTGGTCGCCGCCGAAGATTCGACGGTCGCGGCGCTGACAACTGCGTTGGCAGCCAGTGATGTGCCGCCGCCGCCATAGACACCGGCATCGGTCGTCAAATCCTGACGCGCGATGGTAATGCTGGACGCCGTAACGGTGCCATCCGCACCCCGGTCAAGCGACGACAGAACGTTGACGTCTGCAGTGCCCTTGATCAGGTTCAAACCATTGAACTGGGCCGCGTTGACCACCGAAGTGATCTGTTCGCGCAGCGCGTCAACGTCGGTCTGAATCTTGCTCCGGTCGACGTTTTCTTCCTGCGCGGCGATGATTTTGCCTTTGATGTCGGTCAAAAGCTCGGTCACCGTTTCCGTACCCTGGCGGGCCACCGATATGGTGGACTCGCCCAGTGCCAGGCTTTCCGAGATCGCCTTGAAACCCTTGACGTCGGATTCCATGACCTTGGAAATGGCCCAGATCGCGGCGTTATCCCTGGCGGATTCGACGCGCTTGCCGGTTGAGATTTCTGCTTGGATTTTGCCCAAACTCATGTTGATGTGCTTGAGCGTTTGCAGCGCCACCATGGCGCTGGTGTTGGTAAGAATGCTGGACATTTGCGCAGCTCCTTCAGTCCTTCGGCGTGTTTACACCGGTTTCATGCGAGCGCCTTTTTGGGTCGCCCTGGACGTCTTTCTGACTGCT
>JAKZRT010000083.1:0-7705 GCA_047518005.1 Brevirhabdus sp. | reverse complement strand
GTCATTTCCTCGCGGATCGCTTCAAGCGCAACCCTGGCTTTGAAATCGGGCGAATGGTTCTTTCGTGTCTTCATATTGGATCGTCTTTCTCATAAGTCGATCCACCTTAACTACTGGTCCGAATTCCTGCGACCACCTCTTTCATCAATGACAAACCCAATGGGGAATGTCAGGTAAGTATGCTCGATAGAGAATCTCTGTTTCGAAGACTTGGAGTTCGACGTCGTGGTCCATTGAGAGAGGGTTGTTTAGATGCCAACGGGAATACGCCCCCGCGTAAACGAAGCTCGGGAATTTTTGGAAATCGCCAAAGATTTCAAAGACCCAAAGGAAATCATTCGAGAGGCGCTGAGCAATTCATGGGATGCGGAGTCATCACATGTATCCATAAGATTTGATCTGATCAGAATTTCCGGCACCAGGAGCAAGAAAATCGTGGTGGAGATCAGTGATGACGGCGAAGGCATGAGCAACGAACCGCGCGAGGTAATCGATTGCAGTGAAATTGAGGGTTTCTTCAACCTGGGAGATTCGCTAAAACGTCAGGGGTCCATCGGTACCAAAGGACACGGTAAGAAAATTTATTACAAAAGCCATGGAATCACAGTCGATACTTGGAAGGGTGGACGGCATATTCACGCCGAAACCGAGGTTGAACCATGGGTTTCTTTAAATCACGGGATAGTACCAACATATAAGTACGATGTAGAGGATGATCCTGCCGGGAAGGGAACTAGAATTAGAGTCGACGGTTTCCAAGCGAAACAGTTGGAGTTCAAATCGCTGGATAAATTAACGGAGTATGTTCAGTGGTATACAGTACTTGGATCATTTGGGCATTAATTCGGAAGCCCAAAATCAATGGATTTGGAGCTGACGCCAGCGGACTCATACACTCCAGTTACAATTCAGTTCGGATTCCGTTTTCCTCACGAACAAACCGATCTAGCTGAAGGAACGGAAAACGCATGCAAACTTTTTGGGCCTGAAACCATTAACTGCGGCAAAACAGAGGATGGTAAACTCGTCGAAGTTCAAATCGTCGGGGCTCTTCTTGGCGAAACTCATAGAGAAATCGTACCGCATACCTATTCGCATATGGGCTTATGGCTTTCCAAAGACTACATTCGCATTGAGAGAAACAACGAAATTTTGGAGGATGTCTTTAGCGGACAATATTACTATCGCTCTCTACTAATGTTTGCTAACTGCCAGCAGTTTGATCTGACTGCAAATCGAAATAACATTAGAAACGACCAAGAGGAGTATGATCTTGCTATCAACGGTATCAAAAACTTTTGCGAACAGGTTCAAGATGATGATTTCCTAAAGGACTATTTTAAATCAAAAGGGCGAAAGAAAACGAAAAGAAAGAAAAAGAAGATGACCAAAAAAGAAAAGAAAGAGCAGAACTTGCGGTAATGCAAAGAAAAGAACGAATAAATTTCTACAAGGGCCGCGCTAATGCAACTTTCAAGGGGTTGGAGTCTGGCCCGATCAAAGAACCTACGAGTGAGGCGGAAACAGCTCTACTCCTTCAGTCAATGATTTCATCAAATCACGCTGGCATCGATTTTAGAATTGGAGATTACAATACGTCAAGAGGGGTAGATTTGATCGTCGAGACAATTGATAAAGAAATCCCTTCCCTCAAGTGGGTAGAGTTGGTCTCTTCCCTCGACAAGCTCTATCAGTGGAGCCATCCTCCGGAAGGCTACCATATCATCGTCTGCTACCAATTGGGTAAAATTGGAGAAGAGAAAGATTTTCCCGATGGAACCACTAGTAAATTCGTACGGAAGGAAACGCCTGGGCGGTATGCTCTCTTGGTTGGAAGCGAGACTATCGACGTATATGTTCTTCGGGAAATTCTTCAGGCGTCTTAGCCGGTACCATTATCACAAGGCGACTGTGTCCCGGATCATTATTGCTGAGAGTTATCTTCGAAACGCTATACTGCGAAACTCCGAGATCTCGACGACCTCCGCCAATCCCTTTTGCAGAATAACTTAGCGGGTGAATTGACATGATCGGTCTGATTTCATGAGCCAGACGCCGAAGCAACACCGCCTTCCTCTCCGGTTCATTGACGGAGCGTTCGAACTGCAGTTCGGCGGTGCAGTGCCTCTGTTCGATGGAACGCTGTGTGAACTGATTGTGACTGAGGACAAGATCAGCGACCCGAAACTCTTGGAATCGCTGAGCGTCAAGAAAGCCATCAAGATTCTGGACGAAGGAACGAAACTGGTTGCGATGCTTTCCGGCAGTCACGCCGAGTTAGTCTCAGGCGAGCTTCGAAAGGCGCTATTGCAAGATGATTTTGCATATCGTCATCTAGGGAAGTGGTTCGAACGCTGGGATCGAATGTCGTATCATCGCAACTTTGTTGAGATTGAAATTGGCCCTGCCAACGACCGTCAAATAAAACTACCGGAACTGGAAACCGGTGGACTTTGGTTGAAAGTCCAAGGATGGCGTTCTGTCGGTCTGGAGTCTTCTCAGATTATTTTGCCTGATAGCGTGCCAGGCGGTTTTGCGACTAGTCTAAACCACGCCTACACCCTTCTTTCGGAATCCTTTGAGCCTTGGCGCATTTCGCACACCGGCAATATTTATGATCAGGTCTTGTATCAAGAAGGGAACGGAAAGTGGTATCCATTGTGTTTTCTGAGGGATCAGAAAGAGTTGGAAGAAGGTCAGCACATAGCGAAAGGTCATTGGGACTGTTTCTTGCAAGAAATGAAACGACCAGCCGCTGGTGGTTGAAGAATCGGTATTCACGACGAAACCGAAGCCGGCACCCGTGCCGAAAGCATTGACCCCATCCTTGCATTGGCGGGCTGGGGACAGAATGGCTCCAAGATACGGCGTGTGGTTATCTGTTCGGGCCGCATCCAGTTGGGCGGCACGCGCGACAAACCAACTACGCTGATTGCGACTAACCGACTGAGCGACGGCCCCCGAAACAACGCTCATCGGAACCTATCGGCCTCAAACTGAAATACAGCTGCAATTATCATGGCAAGGTTCAAACCCAAAAGGCGTCTGTTGAGGTTCCATAGGGGACAAATCCCAACCCAATTGTCCCCCATATGTCCCCCAAAGTGGGACAGACGCCCTAGGTGGAACGTCGGAGTCTTAGCTAAATAATTGAAAAGATTGGCGACCCCTCGAGGACTCGAACCCCGAACCTGCGGATTAGAAGTCCGCCGCTCTATCCAGTTGAGCTAAGGGGCCGCGCACTTCAGCCTTTACAATGGCCATTAAGGGGCACGCAATCGTGGATTTATTTCCTGGTCATGCTAGTATGGGGTGAGTTTTACCCAAGCGTTTGCAACCTATGGATATTGAAGCGGCCAAATCGATAGCGGAAACCGGCTTTCAGGTCTGGTTTTGGGCTCTGGCTGCGGTGGTATTTTTCGGCATCCTCAGCGGCAAGATTTCAACGAGCGGAATGCTGACAACGGCCGAGGCTGGCGGCGTCGATCCTGAACGGGTCCTGGTGCTTGTCGTCACGCTTTTCGGGGCGGCCTGGTACGTGTCGCTGGCGATGGAACCCGGTGCCACCGATTGCATCCTGCCAAACAACAAAAACGGGCACTGTCTTCCCGACGTACCCGAACAATTGCTGTTTTTGCTGGGCGGGTCGCAATCGGCTTATATCACTGCGAAAATATTTAGAAATAACAAGGGAGTGACGTAGAAATGTTTGAGAAGAACCAGCTTGGCTTTGTGATGGTCTTTCTTGTCGTGGTTTCGGGTGCGGCGGGCTATGCCCGCTATCTTGGCGCGCGACCCAGCGATATTGCGCTGATCGGTTTTGTGGCGTTCGGGGCGATCATTCTGGCCTTCGCCGCAGCCGTCCTCTGGCACATTGCGAATTCGGATACGGCGCTGAAGGGAATTATCTCGGAATCCGACGACGTGATACACGATGGCGCGGCCAAGGCCAGCCTGTCGCGGTTTCAGTTCCTGATTTTCACTTTCGTCATCGCGGGGCTTTTCCTGATGCTGTCGATCGAAACCGGCGGATTTGTCGACATCCCGCAAAACGTGCTGTTGTTGCTGGGCATCAGTGGCGGCAGTTTCCTGGTTTCCAAAAGTGTGGGCAAGGGTCAGAAAGACAAAAAAACACAAACGACCGAACCTGATCCCAAGGCCGGCAAAGACAAAACCGGCCAATGACCTGCTTGCGCTCATGGCTTTTGGTTCTTGTCGGCGGCCTGATCTGTTGGGCATTGCCCCAACCGTCGGCCGCTCAGGCCCTGCCCGAATGTAAAAACGCCTCGGGCAATCTGTCTATGTCGCTTGGGGCGGGTGCTCTCGGCCTGCCCGAAGTGACCGACGAAACGCTAAGCGCGGGTGAGATTTCCACCTGCTGTCACGAAAACTATTGCATGGCCTTCAACCACGTCACCAACATGCCTGCCTGGGTCTATGAACGCCTGACACCCGCCGTGGTCACCGGCACCAACAAACGCCCGCATCCGGGGTGGAAAGCGGCACCCACTTCGGCTGAGGGGACAAAGATCACCGACAGCTTTTACAGGCACAGCGGCCTTGCGCGCGGTCACCAAGCGGCATCGGCAGATTTCAAAAGCTCGACCGACTGGATGAAGCAGACCTTCAATCTGGGCAATGCCGTGCCGCAGGTCCAGAACGGGTTCAACGGCGGCGTCTGGGCCCAGCTTGAAAAGCTGACCCAGGAACTCGCGAAATCAGAACGCGAGATTTTTGTGGTGACCGGACCGGTGCGCGTTGCACTGGGCGGTGCAAGGCAAGAGATCGGCGCAGACCAAAACATCTGCAACCGCGCCATTTCGCTGGTCGGGCTGGGCGACCTTGGCAAAGCCGCGATCTGTGACGCCAGCGACAGCGACCCGGATGCACTTTGCGACCCCGGGGTCGAGGTTCCGGCGGGGCTTTTCAAGCTGATCTATCTTCCCTACACCGGCCGCGCATTTGCGTTTCTGCTTTCAAACGAAAACCACACACCCTTGAAGAGAAATCAGAAAAGCCGCGATTACCTTGAAAACTGGCGGATATCGATCGACGTGCTCGAGGCGGTGACGAACCTGGATTTTTTTCCCGATCTCAACACGCGGTCGGCCAATGTCATCCGCGAGCAATGCGTGGCGACGCGCTGGCGCTGAGCCGCAGGCTGGACGCTTTCAGCCACTAAGGCGTCAGTGGGTCCAGGCGCCGCGCCGGCTGGTGGCGAAATTCTCGCCATAGCCGCCCTGGCGGATGATCGGCTTGCGGCGCTTGGGCTCGGACACCTGGGCGTCGATCCCGTGCTCGGAGGCATAGGCTTGGGCGGCTTCGCGGCTGTCGAAGGTCAGTCGCACCTGCGCCTGGGTGTCGTCCGAGCTTGTCCAGCCCATCAGCGGATCAACATCGCGGGCCGAGGCGGGCGCGAATTCCAGAACCCAGGTCCGGGTTTTGGCCGACCCAGATTGCATCGCGTTTCGGGCGGGCTGAAAAATTCGGGCGCGCATTGGGGCCTCCATCACTGGTTCGGGCACTGGCTCGGGGTTTTATCGGTGCTTTTGGGCGCCCGCGCAAGACCGGGCTGCGCCGGGGGGGGGGGCTCGAATTGTCCCGGACGGCTGCCTCAGGCGATACGCACCTCGAAGAAATGCGCCAGCAACGGCATCGTTGACGGTTCGGCCCCGAACCGGTCGCGCAGGCGCGCGGCGATCTTGGTGCTGACGGCGCCTGGGTCGCCGCCGCGCTGGTCGACCTCGGCAATCGCCGGATTGCCGAAAATCAGCCCGTGGGCAAAGGCCCCGTAGTCGGTAACCTCGCGATCATGCGCTGAGGCCGTGTGGTGCACGTCGCTTAAACCGGCCTCGGATAATTCTGCGCGGATCTGGTCAAGGTCGTTGTAAAAGAACGGCACGTTATAGAACCCGGGCGGGTCGTCCGGGAAAAACTCGGCCAGGGCGGTGTCTGCAATTTCGGAAAACGGATTCTCGGCGTTGGTGCCCCAGCTTGAAAACAGATAGCGGCCACCGGGGCGGATCACCCTTGCCGCTTGGCGGTACGACCCGACACGGTCGGGGAAAAACATCACGCCGAACTGGCAAAATACAAGGTCGAAGCTGTTGTCGTCAAACGGTAAACTCTGGGCGTCGGCGGTTGTGAAAACGACCTTTTCGTTGGCGGCGAACTTGGCTTGCGCGACTTCGAGCATCGGCGCGTTCAGGTCGCTCGCCGTGATCGCCACATCGCCCGGCAGCGCGTCGCGGACATGCCGCGTGACAATGCCCGAACCCGCCGCAAGTTCCAGCACCTTGCCAGGGGTCGCGGCGGCCACATGAGCCGCCATTTCACGCCCGTAGCGGTCGAAAATATTGGGGCCCAGAAAGGCATTGTAATTTTTCGGAATGTCGCCAACAAATTTGCTGGCGGTGTCGCTCATGCCCTGCCTCGAGATTGTTGGTCACCTGTCACCGCTGGCGATGCTAGTGCGGTTTGCGTTTACATTGACTCAAATTTCGCTGCCTCTCGATCAGCCTGCTGCTGATTTCGAACGCGAATTTCGATGCCCTGTGCCTCGTTGAAAACGCAAACCGCTTTAGATGGTGTGACGCTCAGGGCGCAAGCCGTTCGCGGGCGTTTCGCCATGACGCGGCGGTGGAATTTTCCGAATGTCACGAGCAGGGTCAAGGGTCGGCGAATGCCGAGCGCAACAGGCGATCGCCGACCGGCAGAGGGGAGCGAGGGGTGGGGTGGTGTACCGCCAGCCGGCAATCAGTTTGCTGCTTGCAACCACAGGCTACACATTAATGGTTAATGAAACCATAATCACTAAACCCAAGATTGAATCTATTTTGAAATGTGCATCGGCCATCGTGCAAGTTCGCGTTCCCGGCGACCCTGCGGGTTGGGTAGTGGGTCACTTTGAAAACGATAATGTCGCATAGGCAGATAGGCATAAAGGTGAATGCTTTTGTCGATGAAGGCGTTGCGCCGCTTGTGGCGGCGCTTTCCTCTTTTTCTGAACTAGAGACATTGGAAAGCTGCCAGCGCGATGGAGACGGCCCGTGGGTGTGTTTCCGTTTCGGCGAAAACGGGTGGGAGGGCTTGGTGGCGTTTGTATTCGGGTTCTTGGCACCAAGTCTTGAAGAGGCTGTCGGTGACGACGCAGAGATTTCTGTTCGCCCTGCATTTGGTGGGGCGATAGCAGACCTTTCAGTCAAACCAGACCAATGCGACCAGGTCGCAAGGGTGATTGTACAAATTGCCGCCAGCTACAAGCGACCGCGTCCGTAGGTTCGCGTATTGCGGTGGCAAGTCTGGCACATGCCAACGACATTAGTGAGAGTGTATGCGCCGCCAGCGGCTCGCCGATGAACCTCCCATGGGCCTCTCAACATAGCGCTGCAGCGCCCGGTGTGATTTCTGCACGATGTCATGGTGCACTCGCACCGACCACCAGCCCGGATATGGACAGCGTTACGAATTGCTTGGGGTGCGGACATAAAAATTCTCCTTGGAAATATGTGGTGTGATTGATCCTACACTATTTGGCGCGTTTCTGGTAGGGTCCGCGCTTCGTGGTGTCGGTAACACGCGATATGTCCGGTTTATGTACCAGATGATCTGTCCGGTTTTAGAACGCCTCCAAGCCATGGAGGGAGGCGATGCGTCGGACGGAGCAGGTACAGGGACTGAGATTGATGAAGTTCGAGGAGGTTTA
>JAKZRT010000082.1:0-3681 GCA_047518005.1 Brevirhabdus sp. | reverse complement strand
ATTGGATTCCCTGTCGATGGCGATGCCAGCGGCGATGTGGCACCGACCTACACATTGATGTCGGGGGCCTACAAAGCCGACATCAACGAAATGCTGTCGTATGCGGTGATCGTCGATCAACCCTTTGGCGCCAGCGTGGATTACCCAACCGGCACCGGATATTATTCTGCGGGCGCAAACGCCGAGTTGAAAAGCACTGCGGTGACGTCGCTGATCAAATACACCACCGACGCGAACCTCAGCGTTTACGGCGGCGCGCGCGCCCAATCGATGGAAGCCGTCGCCAGCGTTCCGATCGTCGCGGGCTATGCGGTGACGGGCGATAAGGTTTGGGATTTCGGCTGGGTCGCCGGTGTTGCCTTTGAAAAGCCGGAAATCGCCCTACGAGTTTCGCTGACCTACAATTCGGCCATCACCCACGACGTGCCAACCACTGAAACCGGACCGGTGCCGGGCTCAAGTTCAACGGTCGTCGAGACCCCGCAATCGGTCAATCTGGAATTTCAGACTGGCATCGCCGAAGGCACCCTGTTATTCGGCAGCGCACGTTGGGTCGAATGGTCGAAATTCGACATTACACCCGTTGGCTATTTTGGTGCGACCTCCGGGGATTCTCTTGTGTCATTTGACAACGACAAAGTTTCATATGCGCTGGGGGTCGGGCGTCGGCTGAACGAAAACTGGGCGGTGGCCCTGTCGGGTGGATTTGAAAAAGCATCGGGTGGAATAGCGTCCAATCTGTCGCCCACCGACGGCAACCGCAGTATCGGCGTTGGCGCGACCTATACCAAAGACAATGTCAAGATTTCCGGCGGTGTCCGCTATATCTGGATCGGTGATGCAATGACCGAACTGGGTGCGCTATCGCCAGCGGCCGATTTCACCGGCAATTCAGGCGTCGCGATTGGCATGAGCGTGGCCATTCAGTTGCAATAGGTAACGCCGCAACCTGAAAAAACTCCGCGCGCGTCGTGGGGTTTTTTCGTGTGCGGTTTTCGGTCCAACCCCGACCGGCGCATCGTGCCCGGGTCAGTTTACCCTACCCCAAGCCCTTGATTTTCGTTAACACGTGCACCGAGCGAGCGCCGGCGTGAGGCCCATGATCTACAAAACCCAACAGGACTGGCAGTCGGCCGCCCACAAACGCGTGCTGGTGTTTGGCATGTCCGGGCTGGGCAAGACCCATATCGCCAACCTGCTCAGGCGCGCCGGCGGTTGGTTCCATTACTCGGTCGATTACCGGATCGGCACGCGCTATATGGGCGAGCACATCACCGATAATTTCAAGGCCGAGGCGATGAAAGTGCCGTTTCTGGCTGGGCTCTTGCAGTCCGATTCGATCTATGTCGGCTCGAACATCACCTTCGACAATCTGGCCCCGCTTTCGACCTATCTGGGCAAACCCGGCGACCCGGGCAAGGGCGGCATCCCTTTCGCCGAATACCTGCGCAGACAGGAACTGCACCGTCAGGCCGAGATAGCGGCGCTGATCGATACGGCGCATTTCATCGACCGCGCCCAGCGGCTTTACGGCTACGGCAATTTCATCTGCGACAGCGGCGGGTCGATGTGCGAGGTCGTCGATCCGGACAATCCTGACGACCCGGTAATGTGCGAACTGGCCAGCAATATGCTGCTGATCTGGATCGAAGGCAGCGCCGATCACACCGCCGAACTGGCCCGACGCTTTGATCGCAACCCCAAGCCGATGTATTATCAACCGGCGTTTCTGGCCCGCGCCTGGGAGGACTATCGCGCCGAGACCGGCGCGTCTGAGACCGATGTCGACCCTGACGATTTCGTCCGCTGGACCTACGCACGCGCCCTTGCGCACCGGCATCCGCGCTACCGGGCGATGGCCGAAAACTGGGGGGTGACAGTGCGCGCCGAAGACATCTGGGATCTAAAATCGCCTGTGGATTTCGACGCATTAATATCAAAGGTATTGGACCGAAAGGGACGCTAGAGCAGCGTCTTTATCGCTGTCACCATACCGGTAATTTCTTCCAGCACTTCTGAAACCTTTTCCAGCGACCGCGCGACTCTCTTGACGTTTCTGGTCAGCCTATCTGCGGCCCGCGTCGCATCGGCCAACTCTTTTTCAGCTGGGGTTGGGTCAAGGTTTGATCGGGAAAACGTCAGCTCGGCGTCGTCGATCTGGTCGTCAATTTCGTCGAGCTTCTGACTGATGCGAATAAGGTCGTCCAATTCGCTTGGGCCCGCGTCTTCGATGGCCAGTTCATTTTCCTCCTTTGCCGCACGGTTATTGTCGCGAAGGGTCTGGAAATCGGCAGTTCTTTGAGGCAAGTCAATCGGCATTCTAGCCCTCCAGCACTTTCTTCAGTTCTCCAAGTGAAATCAAATAGTTCGTAATATCCTCGGGCGACCCGGGCGATTTCAACGCACGCGCTAGTGCCGCATGATTTCTGGCAGCAACGGCGAGTTCATAAACGAGCGTGGTTTTGTAGAACTCGGCAAATCTTTTGTGCTCCCTTTCCAGCGCGACAAGGTTGGCCTGGTGCCCCTCGCCGCTCAAGGCGCTCGCTCCGGCGGCCTTGTTGGCAGTATTCAGCGCCTCGGCCCTTGTCGAATATTCAGGAACCAGACCTTGCCCAATCAGACCAAGTTGAATTTCGCGGATCAACTCGGCGACCGCTGCGTCAGATGATATTACGACCTTTTTCAGCTTGTTATAACGCAAGGCTGCAATAGCCCGCTCAACGATGGCATCAGTTTTGTCCTGTCGCGCCGCCTGCCGGTCCAACATCTCGACCAGCTTTTTGGATTCGGCGGCCGATCCGAGATCCTTCAAGGCCCCAACGGCGGCCCCGAAATTCGCTGTAACATCGGATTCCAGCTGTGCATTTGCCAGCCCGTCCAGAGCCGTCACATAGGCACTTAAAACGCCCAATTTTCGCGCCACCGCTCCGGCGGGTTCTTTATATGGCTGATCGGGAAAACGTACTTTTCGATTGATCTCGCAGGCTTCAATCGGGAAATTTGCGGTCCCGGCGATAACATCCCGGCATTCGCTGCTGAGTTGCCAGAAATCCCTGTTTTTGCCGGCCTGCACCAGGCGGGCATCCGGTAGTGTCTCAGTTTGAAATTAGAGATGTTCTGCTTGATAAATATGTTGGATGCGTGGCAGGGTGGGCTTGACCGGACGTGACGTTGCTCCAAATATATTATGGTGTGTTACGGTGCGTTATGGTGTGTTACGGTGAGTTACGGGTTGCACATTGGCCGTACAAAGGGAGAGGATCTAATGATGGATAGTTTTGCGAGGTGCGGAGGGCGGACAGAGACGGTAAGTCTCTAACCATGCCCAAAGGCCCCAGGGGAGAGCGGCGCCCCGCCGACGTGATCGGTTGCGCCGTCCACGTCGCTAGAATTGCCACAGGCGAAATTGAAGAGAGCGGATACGCGCAACCCAACAAGGCCAAGAGCGGACGGGCTGGTGCGAAGGCGCGTGCAGAGGCCCTGTCGCCGGAGGACCGTGTCGCCATCGCTAAGAAGGCCGCTGCGGCAAGGTGGGGCTAGTGGCCCATGGCTGATGACAAGGCTGAAGAGCACATAAAAGCAAGGCTCGTTGTATTTCCGACAGAGGACACCCCTCAATACTATGTGAATTACGTAGAAGTCGTGTCGTCGGAAAATGATTTCACAATATATGGCGTTCGG
>JAKZRT010000081.1:0-12483 GCA_047518005.1 Brevirhabdus sp. | reverse complement strand
CCCCCATAACGTCATTTGCAGAGCCAATATGACACCCCCGATGGACCTCGCCACACCTGTTCTTGATACCGCCTTCTGGATCACCGCCGGGGCCATTGCCGGGTTGTTGGTGCTGTCGGCGTTTTTTTCCGGATCCGAAACCGCGCTGACCGCCGCGTCGCGCGGCAAATTGCGCGCCCAGGCCGACAAGGGTTCGCGCGGGGCCGAGCGAGCGCTGAATATCACCGAGGACAACGAGCGCCTGATCGGATCGGTGCTGTTGGGCAACAACCTGGTCAACATTCTTGCCGCATCGCTGGCGACCGCGCTTTTCACCCGGGCTTTCGGGGAAAGCGGCGTGGCGCTGGCGACGCTGGTGATGACAATCCTTGTGCTGGTCTTTGCCGAAGTGCTGCCCAAGACATACGCCATCACCAACCCCGAAACCGCCGCTGCGCGCGTGTCAGCCCCCATTCGCGTGGTCATCCTGGTGTTGGCACCCATTGTTGCGGCGGTGCGCTGGCTGGTACGGTTGATGCTGGCGATGGTCGGCGTGCGCGCCGATCCCGACAGCCGCATCCTGGCGGTCCGCGAGGAAATCGCCGGGGCGTTACAGCTGGGCCATTCCGAAGGAGTAGTCGAAAAGGAGGACCGTGACCGGATTCTTGGGGCGCTGGATCTTGGCGACCGCACAGTGGAAGAGATCATGTTGCACCGATCGTCGATCGAGATGATCGACGCCGACGATGACCCGCAACTGATCCTGTCACAAAGCCTGAGTTCGTCGCATACGCGGCTGCCGGTCTACCGTGGCGAGCCCGAGAATATCATCGGTGTCATTCATGCCAAGGACCTGTTGCGCGCGATGGACAAATTGTTGCGCGGGCCCGATGCCAACGATGTGGCACTGGACCGGTTCAAGGTCACCGATATCGCGATGGAACCCTATTTCGTGCCCGAGACGACAATGCTGGACGACCAGATGCGCCAGTTTCTGCACCGGCACACGCATTTTGCTCTTGTCGTTGACGAATACGGGGCACTCCAGGGTTTGATCACGCTTGAGGACATTCTCGAAGAGATCGTCGGCGAGATCACCGACGAATTCGATACCGAAACCGAGCGACCGCTGGCCGAGCCCGAAGGCGAAGGTTATGTGGTCGAAGGTGGTGCCACCATTCGTGACCTCAACCGCGCGCTGGACTGGAACCTGCCTGACGACGAAGCGCATACGGTCGCAGGATTGGTGATTCACGAGGCCCAGACGATCCCTGCCGAGGGCATGGTTTTCAGCTTCCATGGCTTCCGCTTCGAGGTGGCCGAACGGCGCGACAATCGACTGACCATGCTGAAGATTCGCCGGCTCTAGGGCGCTATGACACCGGCGAACCGTTTCTTAACTGCGCTGTGCAATGATGCGCCGGTGCCAGGATGAATGCTCATCCCGCGCACACTTCCTCCCTGTTAGACTGGGCCGCACTTCGGTGCGGCTCTTTTTTGTCGTTAACCTGTTAATTTTTCAGATGTTTTTGTTATTGACCGCTGCGACTAACTCGCATAGTTTCCTGCCAATTAATAGGTCGGCCTGTCCGACAGGGAGAGTGGAAAAAGGGTCCTGAAGGGCCCTTTTTTCACGCTTGGGTATCGAACGTTGCGCGCGCGTTAGCAAACTTCCGCTGGTCATCCGACGTCGGCGCTGACAGTCCAAATCGCCCATGCTAGACGTCCCGTTGAATGCCCTATCCGAGGATCGCAATGCGCCTTATTACCAGTTTGATCTGTACCGCCGTTCTTGGACTTGCCGGGCCCGGGTACGCCCAGCAAAACGACACCGGCGATCTGTCGCTGGGTCAGCCCGCCGGCGAACCCCGGCCGGGCGAGATGTATGTCAAGGAAGAGACCGGCGACTGGTCGGTTCGCTGTGTGAAACAGGCCGAGGGCCCAGAGCCCTGTCATATTTATCAACGGATGTTCCAGGCCGATGGCAACGCGGTGGCCGAAATTCGGTTTTTTGCGCTGCCTCCCGGTCAGCAGGCGCTAGCGGGGGCAAATATCATGACGCCGCTCGAAACGCTCTTACAGCGGCAACTGACCATTTCGATCGACGGGCAGACCGGAAAAGTCTATCCCTTTTCCTTCTGCACCAAGGAAGGATGTATATCGCGGCTCGGGTTTACTGCAGCAGATCTTCTGGCCTTTGAGCGCGGCAGCGTTGCGACGTTGACAATTTTCGCGCTTGCTGCCCCCGATCAGCCGATCCAGGCGCAACTGTCACTGAACGGCTTTATCAAGGGCTATGATCGTCTGCTTGACGGCCTTTAGAGCCGTACGCCCCGACGCCCGGCAAGATCGGTGAAATACTGCCAGGCCACACGGCCCGACCGCGCGCCGCGCGTGGCCTGCCATTCGATCGCTTCGGCGCGCAGGGTCTGGTCGTCAATCTCAAATTTGTAGGCATCGCAGTACCGGCGGATCATTTCCAGATATTCGTCCTGATTGCAGGGGTGGAACCCCAGCCACAGGCCGAACCGGTCGGAAAGCGAAACTTTTTCTTCGGTTGCCTCGGACGGGCTGATCGCGGTCGAGCGTTCGTTTTCGATCATGTCGCGCGGCATCAGGTGGCGGCGGTTTGACGTAGCATAGAACACCACATTTTCCGGCCGCCCCTCGATGCCGCCGTCCAGCACCGCTTTCAGCGACTTATAGTGCTGATCATCGTGGGAAAAGCTGAGATCGTCGCAAAACAGCACAAAGCGTTCGGGCGCCCGCCTGAGAATATTTAGAAGCCGCCCGATGGACGGCAGGTCATCGCGCTGTATCTCGACGAGCTGCAACGCCACGCCCTGCGCCCGAACTTCGGCATGTACGGCTTTGACCAGGCTCGATTTTCCCATCCCGCGCGCGCCCCACAAAAGCGCGTTGTTGGCGGCATTGCCCTGGGCGAACTGAACGGTGTTGGCCAAAAGCGTGTCGCGGGCCCGGTCGATGCCCACCAACAGCGGCAGATCGATCCGATTGACCTGATCGACCGGCACCAGCGTGTCGGGCGAGACGTGCCAGACAAAGGCATCGGCCCGGGAAAAGTCAGGGGTGCGGCCCGGCGGTGGGCTCAGACGTTCCAGCGCCTCGGCAATGCGGATCACCGGATCGTCGGCCATCAGTCCGGGTCGGTCAGGCTCTCGCCCTCTTCCAGAAGGCCTTCCGCCCGCAGCGCCTCGTCGCGCTTGCGCTCGACCCGTTTGACCAGCTGGATCGATATTTCGTAAAGCCCGTAGACTACGACAAAGAGGATAACTTGCGTGATGACATCGGGCGGCGTCACAATTGCGGCCAGCAACAGAATACCGACCACCGCGTATTTTCGCACAGATCGCAGACCTTGGGAACTGACCAGCCCGGCCTTGCCCATCAGCGTCAAGAGCACCGGAAGCTGAAAGCACAGGCCGAAAGCCAAGATGAATTTGATCGTCAGGTTCAGATATTCCTGCGCCGAGCCCTGAAACGCGATCCCGGCGGACGAGTTCGTGACCTCGCCCTCGCCGGTCAGAACACCGGGCTGCTGGAAGCCCAGAAAAAAGTCAAACGCCAGAGGTGTCACCACGTAAAAGGCGAACGACGCGCCAAGGATGAACATAAACGGCGAGGCCACCAGAAAGGGTAGAAAGGCGTTTTTTTCGGTGTTGTAAAGTCCCGGTGCCACGAAGCGCCAAAGCTGATAGCCGATATAGGGAAAGGCCAATATGAAACCGCCCAGAAGCGAGATCGAAATGGCAACAAAGAACCCCTCCTGAAGCTTGATCAGGATCAGGCCGCAATCATCGCCCGACGCTGCGCGCGCGTAACACAGCGGCTGGGTCAGAAAGTTGAAGATCGGGTTCCAGACCGTGAAACAGATGATCAGGCCGACGACAAACGCCATCGCCGACCGGATCAGCCGGGTCCTGAGTTCGGCCAGATGCTCGATCAGCGGGGCCGAGCTGGCGTCGATCTCGTCGCTGTCGCTCATGCGCCCTCAGCCGGTTTTTTCGCGGATTTTTTTGACGCGTTTTTCGCTGCAGGTTTCTTGGCGGTGGCTTTCTTGGCGGCGGCTTTGGCCGGGCTGGCGGCGGCCGCCTTTGCTGCCGGCTTTTTCGCCGGTGGCTTTTTGGCAGCAGCCATTTTCTTGGCCGGCTTCTTCTCGGCCTTTTTGACCGCTTTCTTGGCTGCAGTCTCGGCGGCCTTTGCCGCATCCAACCGTTTCTGCGCCTTTTCAGCAGTTGCCGCGTGTATTTTGCGCGCCGCTTTGGCCCGCTCGGCGGCCAGTTTGGCGGTTTCCGACCCCATCACCGTCTGGCTTTGACCGGGTACCCATTTTTCAAACTTGGCGGCAGCGTCCTTGATCGTGTCGAGACCAAGATTGCGCGCGCTGGTCATGGTTTTCAAATCGTCCGAGACCTCTTTGACGCCAGCCTCATCGGCGGCCTGATTCATCGCGCGCTGAAATTCGCGCGCCATGCCCTTGGCCTTGGCAGTGAATTTGCCGAGCGTGCGGAACATGCCGGGCAGGTCTTTGGGACCCACCACAATCAGCGCAACGACGCCGATGACCAAAAGTTCGGTCCAGCCGATGTCAAACATGTTCGCCGCCCTCCGGGGCGCGCGCGGGCGTCAGGCCTTCAGACCTTGTCCGCTTCCTTTTCCGGGGTCACGTCCTTGGCGGCTTCGGCAGATTCGTCCAGCTCTTTAGTGCCGTCGCTCACGCCCTTCTTGAACGACGTGATGCCCTTGCCGATCTCGCCCATCAAAGACGAGATTTTGCCGCGCCCAAACAAAACCAGCACGACAACCGCGATCAAGAGAATGCCCGGAAGTCCGATATTGTTAAGCATGTCTTCTCCTCAGGCGGGGTTCCGCCTTGCATATGCAGAGGTCTATTTATGTGCTCGGCGGCGTTTAGGAAAGCGTTATCGGCAATTTTTTCCCGTCAATCGGGCTGGGTGTGACCTATTGCCCGAAGACAAAACACCGATCCCGGCGAATGGTCAGCCACAGGGGCCGCCCTGCCTCGGGCAGAAAAACCGATGGCACCGTTGCTTTCATGGTCGAACCGTCATGGTCCATGCGAAATTCGACCAGGCTTTCGCGACCGATGAACCGGGCCCGTTCAACGACGCCCCGGGCCGGCGTTCCGGTGGCCAGTGTGGGGTTCGGACCCTTGCCGCCGCGATCAAAATCAACGCCCACATGCTGGGGACGAATGGCAATGGCCACATCGCACCCGTCCGCGACCCCAGGAACCAGGAACTGGCCAAACGGCGTATCGCAAAGCGCGCCGTTTACGCGCGCCGTCAGAACGTTGACGTCGGAAAAGAATGCCGCCGCCTTCAGATCAACAGGATTGCTATAGATCGTGTAGGGTGCGCCCGTCTGAATGATAGTGCCGCCGCGCATCAGCGCGATCTCATCGGCCACGCGCATCGCCTCGGTCGGCTCGTGGGTGACCAGAAGAACCGCCGCGCCGGTGTCTTTCAGGATATCCAGCGTGGCATCGCGCACCCCGTCGCGCAGCCGGTCATCAAGCCCCGAAAAGGGCTCGTCCATGAGCATGATTCCCGGTCCTGGAACCAGGGCGCGCGCCAGGGCCACGCGCTGTTGTTCGCCGCCCGACAACTGGTGCGGATACCGCCGTCCGTGGCCCGCAAGATCGACCCGGTCCAGCATATTGGCTACCTGCGCCGCCTTTCCGGGCCCGTTCAGACCAAAGGCCACATTCTCAGCGACCGTGAGGTGTGGAAAAAGTGCGAAATCCTGAAACATCAGGCCGATGCCGCGCGCCTCGGGTGGCTGGTTCCGGCCGGGACCCGAGATCATGGCGCCGTCGACCCAAATCGAACCGCTGTCCTGCCGTTCGACGCCCGCGATCAGACGCAGCGCGGTTGATTTGCCACAGCCCGACGGCCCCAAAAGGCAGGTCACCTGCCCCGGTGATATGCTCAGGCTCAGGTCTTCAACCGCCGCGCGGCCATCGAATCGGCGGGTCAGGTTTCGGACCTCAAGTCGGGGGACGTCGGAGTGCACTGCGGTTGGCTCTTATTTCTGACCAAAATTATCGGGTAAGGCCGGGATACCAGTCGGTCTGCGCCCCGGCAAGCCTGCCTTCGCCCCGGAAATCAAAGCGTTGCGTTGACGCCGCCGCCGTCAAGAAGGATGTTCTGCCCGACAATATATCCGGTGTGGACCGAACATAAGAAGGCACAGGCCGCGCCAAATTCAGCTGCCGTGCCATAGCGCCGGGCCGGGATCGCGGCCTGGCGGTTTTGGGTCGCCTGATCAGGGGTAATGCCTTGGGCCTCGGCGGCGCCCGCATCCAGCGACGCGGCGCGATCCGTGGCGTGAATGCCCGGCAGCAGATTGTTGATCGTGACCCCCGCATGGGCCACCTGACGCGCGGTTCCGGCGACAAATCCGGTCAGACCGGCGCGCGCTGAATTCGACAGCCCCAGAACCGCGATCGGCGCCTTGACTGATTGCGAGGTGATGTTAACGACCCGGCCCCAACCCCGGTCGATCATCCCCGGCAGCATCGCCTGCATCAGCGCAATTGGCGTCAGCATGTTGGCGTCGATCGCCTTGATGAAATCATCGCGGGTCCAGTCCGACCACAGCCCTGGCGGCGGACCGCCCGCGTTGGTCACCAGAATATCGACCTGACCAGCGGCCTCAAGGACCTGCCCGCGCCCAAAAGCATCGGTAATGTCGGCCGCGACTGCAGTGACCGACACGCCGTGCACCGCCCGGATCGCCTCGGCGGTTTCCTCCAGCGGTCCCGCGGTGCGCGCGTTCAGCACCAGATCAACGCCCGCCGCTGCCAGCGCCTCGGCGCAGCCGCGCCCCAGCCCCTTTGAGGACGCCGTCACCAGCGCCCGCTTTCCTGATATCCCCAGGTCCATGACCGTTCCTCCCTCGCTCGACGTTTGGCACGACTTTTCTCCAGCCAGCCGACAATTTCCAGCGCAAATCTTCAGGATCGAACCGATTTTCCCGCAATTTTCGAAACCGGCCTTTGACGCGGACATTGTTTTTGAATTAGATTCAAAGCAAGAGGGGCAAAAATAATGACAGAAAAAGACAGTCCGCGCGTCGTAATATTCCCGCCGCTGGCCGTGGCAATAGCGTTGGTGGTCGGCATCGCCCTGCAATGGCTCTATCCGTTGCGTTTCATGCAGCCGCGTGGCTTTGGCAACCCGCCGGTTATCGGCACGGTCCTGATTGTGGTGGCCTTCGTGATCGCAATCTGGTCGATACGCAGCTTTCGCGCCGCAGGAACCAACATCAACCCTGCAAAGCCGGCCCTGGTTATCGTCAAATCCGGGCCTTACCGGTTCTCGCGCAACCCGATGTACCTGACTCTGTTGTTGGTTCAGGCGGGCATCGGCCTGGCCTTTTCGGTAGAGTGGGTGCTGGTCCTTGCACCGGCGCTGTGGGCTGTCCTTCATTTCGGCGTCGTTCTGCGAGAAGAGGTGTATCTCGAAGCCAAATTCGGTGACGACTTCGGCGCATTGAAAAGCCGCACGCGCCGCTGGATATAAGGCTTTTCCGTTCCCGCCCCAGCCCTTTTGAGGCCGCACAAACAATCGCCCGCTTGCCCCTGATCTCCAGGTCCATGATGGTCCTCAAAATTGCGTGGTTGTCTGCGACCCTAGCTTCGGAAACGCGATTTGCAATCTGCGATCAGTCGCAGATCAGACGCCCCACTGATCCTTGATGGAAATCGGCGCTGCATATAACGTGGCAGGCAAGCCACTGGCTTGAGACCATCCAAAAGGGGCGCGCGATGCGGCACATTTCAAATACGCTCACCAAATCAGCGCTTTGGCTGCTGTTGGCAGTAGGCTCGGCACCGGCCTGGGCCAACGACTGCCCCGACCCGCTTGTCGCCTACACCCTCGTCCTCGACGGCAAGGATTCCGAATATGCGGCGCAAACCGGCGATTTCCCAACCGGTAAGCTCGGCGTTCTGGCCAATCATCTGGTTAAAGCGTTTCCATTTATTCATGAGGCATATCCTGCGGCCTTGAAGAAGTTCCAACATTCGTCTGGCGTAAAGAGGTCGCAGATTTCGCCGATGGCTTCGATGAGTTGATCGAACGTTCTGGCCCCGATGCGCCGGAGATGAGCCTTCAGCTTTGAGAAGGCCATCTCAATAGGGTTGAGATCGGGGCTGTAGGCGGGCAGGAACAAAAACCAGCAGCCGTGCGCTTTGAGCATCTGAGCGGCGTGATCGCTCTTATGGGTGGCGAGATTGTCGAGGATGACCACAGACCCCGGTTCCAGTTCCGGGATCAGGACCTTTTCGATGTAGGTGTCGAAGGCGTCCCGGTCCATAGCCCCAGAGATCACCCAGGGCGCCACGATCCCATCGTAAGACAGGCCTGCGATCAAGGTCTGGTTGCCCCGTCGCCGGAAGGGGGCACTGCCTTTGAGGCGTTCACCGCGTAGGCTGCGTCCGTATTCGCGGGTCATCCTGGTGTTGGTCCCGGTTTCATCCAGAAAGATCAGCCGATGAGGCTGCGCGCGCATAGTCTTTTGCCGACGGCCCCAATCATGCCGTGCTTTTCGAACCTCGGGCTTGCCGCGCTCCTGGGCGATCAGGCCTTTTTTTATATGTGTAGTCATGGCGGCGCAGGAGCGCATCAATGCCGCTTGTCGAACACCTCACGTCATGCGCAGACAAAAGGCCGGCCTGCAACTCGACCAGAGTGATGTCCGGATATTGCGCGATCAACTCAACAAAGAACGGATGAAATGGCTCCAACTTTCCGCTCCCCTTTCGCGGCCCGGATGGCAGCGGTTCCAGGGGCTCACCATCACGCACCTTCTTTCCCCACCGCGCTGCTGTCGCACGGCTCAGCAAAAGCGTTTTGCCTGCCGCAGCAGCGCAAAGGCCATCTTCCATCAACGTCTTGAACCGGACCCGAAGGTCCATCGAAAGCACATTCGCCATGACACATCCTCCCAAGCAGGATGAATCACAAGTGCGAGCTCTTGGGAATCCCAAAAGATTCAATCGTCAATGGCGACGCTTTAACCGTCTGATCCTCGAAAACGCCGACGGGATCCGGTGGTTTTCGTCAGCTTTCGGGAACGGTGATGCGGATTTCTCGCTTGTCGTTACGGAAACTTCCGGCGACAGCGCTCACACCTTCGCCTTCACAATCACCGATCAGGAAGGCGGCGTGGTTCTGGCCACAGATGCCACCAGCGTCCCGCGCGACGAGATTGCGCCGGGCAACATTGATGCCCTGACCGAGGCCCAGGCCGCAAACGCCCGCCCGCTGTTCCCCAAACTGCGCGAATACCAGATCCGCGTCCGCGAACGCGATGAAAGCGCTATTTTCGCGCGGCTTGACTTTGACCCTGCAAGCGCCAGCATCGCTCCGGGCGACAAACTGCCGCTGACCGCCACCCTGACCGATTGCGATGACGACCATCCAGCCCTGCCGGACCGCTTTGTAGAGTTCGTGCTGGAGGGTCCCGGCGCGCTCGACCCGGCCAACGGCACCACAAATACGCAAGGCGAAATCCCATTCACCTTCAGGGCCAGCGAGCCCGGCGAAACAGTGATCGAAGGCTTCTGGGCCTACGTCAACACCTCGGGCAACAAGACGCTTTCGCACAGCGAACGGGCGGTCATCACCGTCGGGGGCATGCATTTCTCGCAGATCGGCATCAGTCCGCAATCTATCGACGGCAGCAGCGCCGAAGAGCGTTATCTGGCCTCGCTCTGGCTGCTCGCCAACGACCTGATCGAAACCTATCACCCAAAGCGCGGCCGCGCGCGCGCGGCGCGTGTCCAGCACGCTCTGCAAAGCCAAAGTCATCAAACCCACCTTCCAAATTCTGCCCGGAGCGCGTAAAAACTGGCGCCCGGAAGGCGAGACCGGCAACCAGAGCGCCTGGTCAGAAATTGTCGCCGATCTGACAGACCCAACCGAGGCGGTCCTGCGCTTTAATGTGGGTGCCAGCGGCAACCCGGAACCCGACTGGGAAGAGGAACACGGCAGCGAAATAATCTCTGTAGTCTCGCTGGATTTCATGGTCGAGGTACAAAACCCCGACGAGCAAAGTTATGATCTGGTATTCGACCCCAAGCGCGTGGTTGCTCAGAACTTGGGGGCATCCGATTACGGTGTGGCCATCTATCTGCTGAGCGCGAAGGGCTGTGGCGGAGAATATCCTATGGAATACAGGCTCGATTCCTTCAGCGACAGGTTTGACCAGTATTTGGACGAAAGCGGCGGGAAGGTGCGGCTGCGCGTCAATGGCGACCGACATCTGCAGGTGGACATGCGAGTTACCGGAATTGCCAGTGCTTACGGCAACATCATGGAACCGCCCTTCGACGGAAACTCACAAATCGATGTGGAACTGAGGTTCAAGATCACGCCCGCCCCCGACGAGTGACCCGCCGCCATCGAAACCCAAGCCAGATTACAATCCGAAGCCGCCAAAGGGCGCGCCGGCAAATCCAGAATTTGGCGGCGACAAGGCAAAGCCCGGAAAGGACGGCGGCAAGGATTGAGGCTTTCCAAGGCCAGATTAGCGCCCTATATCGCGGCCCATGTCCGATGCCGCCCCTAATCGCCCCGCCCTGCCGCCCGAGATCGCGCGGCGACGCACGTTCGCGATCATCAGCCACCCCGATGCGGGTAAGACCACGCTGACCGAAAAGTTCCTGCTTTTTGGGGGTGCTATTCAAATGGCGGGGCAAGTGCGCGCCAAGGGCGAGGCGCGGCGCACCCGGTCGGATTTCATGGCGATGGAGAAAGCCCGCGGCATTTCGGTCAGCGCCTCGGCGATGTCGTTTGATTACGGCAAGTTCCGGTTCAATCTTGTCGACACGCCGGGGCACTCGGACTTTTCCGAAGACACCTATCGCACGCTGACCGCTGTCGACGCCGCGATCATGGTGATCGACGGCGCCAAGGGCGTCGAAAGCCAGACCCGCAAATTGTTCGAGGTTTGCCGCCTGCGCGACCTGCCGACGCTGACGTTTTGCAACAAGATGGACCGCGAAAGCCGCGACACGTTCGAGATCATCGACGAAATTCAGGAAATGCTGGCGATCCACGTCGCCCCGGCCAGTTGGCCGATCGGCAAGGGGCAGGATTTCGTCGGTTGCTATGACATCCTGCGCGACCGGCTGGAACTGATGGACCGCGCCGACCGCAACCGGGTGGCCGAAACGGTGGCCATTGACGGCCTCGACGACCCGAAATTGGCCGAAGCAGTGCCCGCGCATCTGCTGGAGCCGTTTCTGGAAGAGCTGGAAATGGCGCGCGGGCTGTTGCCGCCGCTCGACCGCCAGGCGGTGCTCGAGGGGCACATGACCCCGATCTGGTTCGGCTCGGCGATCAATTCGTTCGGCGTCAAGGAACTGATGGACGGCATCGCCGCTTACGGCCCCGAACCCCAGGTCCAACGCGCCGAACCGCGCGGGATCGCACCCGAAGAAACCACGGTTGCCGGGTTCGTGTTCAAGGTTCAGGCCAACATGGACCCCAAGCACCGCGACCGGGTGGCGTTTCTGCGCCTGGCTTCGGGGCATTTCAGGCGCGGCATGAAACTGACCCACGTGCGCACCAAAAAGCCCATGGCGATCACCAACCCGGTGATGTTTCTGGCCGCCGACCGCGAACTGGCCGAAGAGGCCTGGGCCGGTGACATCATTGGCATCCCCAACCATGGCCAGCTGCGCATCGGCGACACGCTGACCGAAGGCGAAGCCCTGCGCGTGACGGGCATCCCGTCGTTTGCGCCCGAGCTTTTGCAGGGTGTCCGCGCCGGCGACCCGCTGAAGTCAAAGCACCTTGAAAAGGCGCTGATGCAGTTTGCCGAGGAAGGCGCCGCCAAAGTCTTCAAACCGATGATCGGCGCGGGCTATATCGTCGGCGTGGTGGGCGCGCTGCAATTCGAGGTGCTGGCCAGCCGGATCGAGCTCGAGTACGGGCTGCCGGTGCGCTTCGAGGCGTCGCAGTTTACATCGGCACGCTGGATAACCGGCGCGAAAGACACGTTGGACACCTTCATCGACGCCAACAAGGGCCATATCGCCTATGACCATGACGGCGATGTGGTCTATCTGACCCGCCTGCAATGGGATATCGACCGGATCGAGCGCGACTACCCTGACCTGACGCTGAGCGCGACCAAAGAGATGATGGTCTGAGCCACGGCTTGAAGCGCGGGTGATGCGCGGTCACAATTGTCCCGGAAACTGACCATGACAGGACGCGCCACTTGGCCGAGGTTGTGCTTTACGATGTTGCCCGGCTGATCGACCGGCTGAACGCGCCGACGCCCACGGGCATCGACCGCATCGACTTAGGGAAACTCTGAACAACTCCCTGCAAATCTGCTATAGTTTTTCCACCATTGGCAGGAGTGTTTGACATTGACACAGCAGAGTTTTTCATCACTTGAGCAGGCACATAAGAAGAAGCGCACAAAGCGTGAGATTTTTCT
>JAKZRT010000080.1:0-18013 GCA_047518005.1 Brevirhabdus sp. | reverse complement strand
GCGTGTTCGAAGACTACAATGCCATCGTCGATGCTGGATGCGAAGCTTGGAACAAGCTCGTCGCACAGCCCGAAACCATCACATCAATCGGAATGCGAAAATGGGCCCATATCGGTCAATGTTAAATGCCGTTGGTATTAGACCGTCGAGTGGCTCCGGTCGCCCTGTTCCGCGGCCTCCATCAGCTTTTTTCGTGTGCGGGACATGCACAAGTACATGATGCAAACGCCGCAGATAAAGGCCGACGCCATAATCAGCAATGCCCGGTGTTCGATCGTAAATGAAGTGATTGTCTCAATCATAATTCTCGCGCCTCTAGGTTGCGGGCGACACGCTAGGCAGGAAGTTTGTTAGAAATTTGTTCAAATCAAGCAAACAATGGTTCGATATCGCGGGATTTGTTTCGAGGATTCATTGAAGGGCCTTGGGCGCGCACCAGCGGCGGCACTTGCGCTTCCGGGTACCCCGCGGCAACCTTTCTGGGATTACTAGGAGCATCTGATGACCGAAACCGAGAGAGTGGTTCGGCAGTTCCACGAAAGTTGGGACATGCGCGACCCGGACCGCGGAGCCGAGGTGATTGCTGACGATTGCGATTTCGAGGATATCGCGCGGGGCGAAAAACTACCGGGCAAAGAGGCCTATAAGGAAGACTATTATCGCTGGCGCGAGGCGTTTTCCGACGGGACATGCAAGGTCGAGAACGTGATCGTCAGCGACAGCGGCGATTGGGCGATCGTCGAGTTTCGAAACACCGGCACCCATACCGGGGTTCTCAGGACCTCGCATGGAGATTTCGAGCCCACCGGCAAACGCGCCGAGGTCCGGTATTGCTCGGTCATGCGGGTCGCGGACGGCAAGGTGGTCGAGGGTCGGGATTATTACGACAGCGCCACGATTGCCCGGCAGTTGGGTTTGGTAGCGTAACCTGACAAACGTCCCGCCTGGGCGACCTGCCCCGGGCAGCGCCCGCGCCGGTCGGATCAAAGCGCCCACTCAGGGTCGGGCGCAGACGCCGGCGCGCAACTTCGAGCGCGCCACCGTTGATAGGCGCCCGTTAACCGCGATTTTGCGATTGCTCGCTAGCATACCGCGCTATGCGGCGAATTTTGCGCATTGTTCTGATCGGTCTGGCGTTGTCCGGGCCCTCGGCCTGCGACAGCCCGATCCTGGGCGGTGGCCTTTCTATCGTTGTCAGCGGGGACGCATTTGTCCTGACCGGGCGGGTAGACCGTCGCGCGCCGGATCGCATGGCCGCCATGCTCGACGCGTGGCCCGGCGTGACGAAGGTTGTCCTGCGTCGCGTTCCGGGCGGGCGCGACCAGGCGGCCAATCGGCGCTTGGCGCGGATGGTGCGGGCGGCGGGGCTGACCACCATCGTGCCGACCGGCGGGCTTGTCGCGGCGGGCGGGACCGACCTCTTTCTGGCGGGGGTCGAGCGCATTGCCGCGTTCGATGCCTGCATCGGGGTGCGCAGTTGGGCGGGTGGGATGTTCGGCGTGGAAGAGGGGCGGTTTCTGCCCCGCGACAACCCCGAGCATGTGCCCTACCTGGAATTCTACCGCGAATTGGGCGTGCCCGACGGGTTCTATTGGTTCGCAATTTCCGCCGCCGGGGCGGACGGGATGCACTGGATGCGGGCGATCGAGATCAATCATTTCCGCCTGCCTTCGCGCCGGGTGCGGGACGGGCCGACCGGGGCCGAGATCGACCACCTGTGCCAGGATCGGGCGGGGTAGGGGGTTTCAAGGTTGAAACCTTAGCTAAATCTTTGAGATTGCAGTGATATTGGTTTCACAGGTGAATTTAAAATCGCAGCACGGGGCGGGAATCTGCACCCGCAAAACCTCGAGATGAGTGCGAGCGCCCATCCTAGGGTGGCTGGCCCGCTAACCCGTGCAGAAGAACATCAATGTTGGCGCGCAGCCATTCTTGTTTGTACGAAGCGTCTTTTAGCACGTTGGGGCCCTGATATTTCGGGTTGGTGGCGAAAAGGACCTGATTTCCCAGCCGGTCGAGCATCAGGCCCGTGGCCATCTCGGGGCTCAGGCTGTCTCGAACAAATCCTTTGGACTGCGCATCCTGCAAGAACGTATTCAGTGCCGCATGAAAATGTCCGAGGTCGGCAAATTCGGATCCTTCCCGCGAGATTATGCGAAAGATCGGTGCCTGCGAAATAAGCGCGCGGAAGGTTTCAGAGATGAAAAGCTCGAGCCGTAACAGGAATTCTTCGCGCGTTTTGGTCCCGGCCCGGATCATGCGGATGGGCATCTCAAAGGTTTCGGTCGAGAACTGATCCAGGATTGCCCGGTAAAGCCCGTCTTTGCTGCCAAAATAGTGATGGATCATGGTCGAACTGGCGTCGGCCTTGCCGCAAATCTCGCGGACCGACGTACCCGCGTACCCCTGTTCAGCGAAAAGCACTTTTCCCGCCTCGATTAGCCGGTTTTTGATCGATGGGTCGGTGATGGCACCGCTCCCCTTTGCCTGCCCGCCAGTCAGGCAGGAATTGGTGCCGGTGCCAAGGCTTCGGCCTCCATTTTTTCAACCTTGCGCGGATGCGGCTGGCCGGTTTCCATGATGTGTTTGATCTCTTCGAGGTTGCGGATGAAACCCGCGTCGAGCGGTTTTTTCATCACCGGCCACAGAAGATATCCGTGAAGCCTGACGTGGGCGTTCGAATCCCAATGCACGCGGCAGCTTTCGCCATTGATCGCTTCGACTGTAACCCTGGAATCGTAGCCCTTTAACGGCATCCCAAAGGGGCCATTCTTGATCGCGGCGTACATGCTCAGAGATTTTCCCGCATCATCATATGCCGTGATGATTTCCTCTTGGTACATTCCGTTGAATTTTTTGATCAGGTACGAATTCCGACCCTTCGCGGGCGCACCGGGCAGTGCTGGCCCGGGGATAACTTCTGACCGTGGAATGGCAGCCATCCACCGGGCCACGTCCACAAAGTCTTGTCCGATGAGTTTCCACACATCGTCGGCCGGGGCGTTCACAATGATTGAGTTGCGCATTGTCATGGGTTTCTCCTGTATCTATCAGTCGTAAGGGTAAATCTAACGATTGTTAGATAAGGCGCAAAGAGGGATTTGTAAAGAGTGCAGGAGACCAGCTGCGCGAACCCGGTGAAGCATCGGTATGTCGCACGGCCAGCGGATTGGCGGTATTCGTCGATCCACCGCGATATCCGCATTAGGCGGGTGGAGCCGGAATGGCCCGGCGTGTCGCCGGAAGGCGAATTTGGCGAGTAGGGGGGGTGTCGCGTAGGGTGCGCTTTAGCGCACCGATGTCGAGAAATAGTCGGCGGTGCGCTGAAGCGCACCCTACGCTTGCAATCCCGGCGTTTACCAATTCTTAACTGCCTCGGAATTTGGATAGGGCATGCCCAATTATGTTCGCCCGAAATTGAGCGGCGCGTCGGTGTTTTTCACGGTCGCCTCGGTCGATCGCGGTTCGGACTTGTTGGTTCGCGAGGTAGGTCGGTTGCGCAGGGCGGTCGGGGTGGCGAGGCGCAAGCGGCCCTTTCAAATCGATGCCTGGGTGGTTTTGCCCGATCACCTGCATGCGGTCTGGACCTTGCCCGAGGGAGACCGGGATTTTTCAACGCGATTGTCGGCGATCAAATCTGCGTTTTCGCGTGGGATGGCGGCGGGGCCATTGCGCGAAAGCCATGCGAAACGACGGGAGAAGGGGATCTGGCAGCGGCGATTCTGGGAGCATCATATAAGGGACGAGGAGGATTTTTCCACTCACGTTCGATATTGCTTGCTGAACCCCGTGAAACATGGATTGGCGACGACGCCGGTCGAATGGCCATATTCGTCAATACATCGCGACATTCGATTGGGGCGGGTGGAGCCTGAATGGTCGCAAGCTCCGGTGGTAGGTGATTTTGGAGAGTAAGATTTTGCGTAGGGTGCGCTTCAGTGCACCAGGGTTGGCGTTGGCGTTGTCGGGGAATGAACGGTGCGCTGAAGCGCACCCTACGCTTGCTTTCCCTCTTGCGTTAATTTGTCAGGCACAATAAACGGCCCTCTCCACCGGGAATCGGGTGACCCACGGGGCCCGCCGGTGATTGTTGAAAAGGAAGTGTGGCGATGGACGCCAGTGAATTGCGCGACAAGACGCCCGATCAGCTTCGGGACCAGCTTGCCAACCTGAAAAAAGAAGCCTTCAACCTGCGCTTTCAGGCGGCCTCGAGCCAACTTGAGAACACCGCGCGGGTGCGCGTCGTGCGCCGTGATGCGGCGCGGGTGAAGACGATTTTGAACGAAAAGGCGGCGGCTGCCGCGTCGACCCAAGAAACGGAGGCCTGAGAGACATGCCCAAGCGTATTCTGACAGGCACCGTCACATCGGACAAGAACGACCAGACCGTCACGGTTTCGGTCGAACGCCGATTCACCCATCCGGTGATGAAAAAGACCATCCGGAGCACGAAGAAATATCGCGCCCACGACGCGAAGAACACCTATAAGACCGGTGATGCGGTCCGCATCCAGGAATGCGCGCCGGTCTCGAAAACCAAACGCTGGGAAGTTGTGACCGCCTGAGAGCGTTCACAACACCCGGTTTGATCGAAACCCTGGGGCGGGGCCGGATAAAAGGCCAGGTCCCCAAAGGTCGGGAGAAGACACATGATCCAGATGCAGACCAATCTGGATGTCGCTGACAACTCGGGCGCGCGCCGGGTGCAGTGCATCAAGGTCCTCGGCGGCTCGAAACGGAAATATGCATCCGTGGGCGACATCATCGTGGTGTCGGTCAAGGAAGCGATTCCGCGCGGCCGGGTGAAAAAAGGTGACGTGCGCAAGGCCGTCGTGGTGCGGACCGCCAAGGAAGTGCGCCGCGACGACGGCACCGCGATCAGGTTTGACCGCAACGCGGCGGTGATTCTGGGCCCCAACAACGAACCGATCGGCACCCGTATCTTTGGCCCCGTGGTGCGCGAGCTGCGCGCCAAGAGCTTTATGAAGATCATCTCGTTGGCGCCGGAGGTGCTCTAAGATGGCCGCGAAACTGAAAACCGGTGACAAGGTCGTGGTGCTGGCCGGCAAGGACAAGGGCAAAGAGGGTGAAATTTCATCCGTGCGCCCGGCCACCGGCAAGGCCGTGGTCGAGGGCATCAACATCGCCATCCGCCACACCAAGCAGAGCCAGTCGAGCCAGGGTGGTCGCATCCCCCAGGCGATGCCGATCAACCTGTCCAACCTGGCCCTGATTGACAGCGACGGCAAGGCCACCCGCGTCGGCTTTCGCATGGAAGACGGCAAGAAGGTGCGGTTCGCCAAAACCACGGGGGATGTCGTCTGATGCTGGATGCGAGCCCATATATACCGCGTCTGAAGGCCGTCTATCGCGACAGTATTCGCGCGACGCTGAAGGAAGAGTTCGGTTATAGCAACGACATGCAGATCCCGCGGCTTGGCAAGATCGTGCTGAACATCGGTGTCGGCGAGGCCGTGAAAGACGCCAAGAAGGTGAAGGCCGCCCAGGAAGATCTGACCGCCATCGCCGGTCAAAAGGCAGTTGTGACCCACGCCCGCAAGTCGATCGCCACGTTCCGCCTGCGCGAAGGCATGCCGCTGGGCACCAAGGTGACCCTGCGCGGCAACCGGATGTACGAATTTCTCGACCGGCTGGTCACTATCGCGCTGCCGCGGGTTCGCGACTTTCGCGGCGTGAGGGGCGCGTCGTTCGATGGCCGCGGCAACTTTGCCATGGGCCTGAAGGAACATATCGTCTTTCCCGAGATCGACTTCGACAAGGTTGTCGATGTTCTGGGGATGGACATCGTTATCGCCACCACCGCGAACACCGACGCGGAAGCCAAGGCGCTGTTGAAAGCTTTCAACATGCCCTTCAACAGCTGATCGCGGGAGATTTATCGAATGGCCAAAAAAGCAATGATCGAACGCGAGAAAAAGCGCGCCAAGCTGGTGGTAAAATTCGCCGCCAAGCGCGCCGCGCTGAAGGTGATCGCGAATGATACTTCGAAGCCGATGGAAGAGCGTTTCAAGGCACGCCTGAAGCTTGCCAAACTGCCGCGGAATTCGTCCGCCACACGTCTTCACAACCGCTGCCAGCTGACCGGCCGCCCGCATGCGTATTACCGCAAGTTCGGCCTGAGCCGGATCGCCATTCGCGATCTGGGTTCCGAGGGTCAGATCCCTGGCCTTGTAAAATCCAGCTGGTAAGGAGGAAAAGAGATGAACGATCCTCTTGGTGATATGCTGACCCGCATCCGCAATGCGTCGATGCGCGGCAAATCGACCACCTCGTCGCCCGCCTCGAAGATTCGCACCTGGGTGCTCGATGTGCTGGCCGACGAAGGCTATATCCGCGGTTATGAGGCGACCACGGATACCAATGGCCATCCGGCGGTCGAGATCAGCCTGAAATACTATGAGGGCGCCCCGGTCATTCGCGAGCTCAAGCGGGTCTCGAAACCCGGTCGCCGTGTCTATGTGGGCGTCAAGGACATTCCATCGGTCCGTAAGGGCCTGGGCGTGTCGATTGTCTCGACGCCGCAGGGCGTCATGTCGGATGCAAGCGCACGGTCGGCCAATATTGGCGGCGAAGTGCTCTGCACCGTCTTCTAGGGGGGCCTGGCGATGTCTCGAATTGGTAAGAAACCGGTCGATCTGCCTTCGGGCGTGACCGCGTCTGTTGCGGGTCAAACTATCGAAGTTAAGGGCCCCAAGGGTATCTTGAGCTTTCGGGCAACCGATGACGTGACCATCGCCGTTGACGGCAACGTGGTCAGTGTGACACCGCGCGGTTCGTCCAAGCGGGCGCGCCAGCAGTGGGGTATGAGCCGCACGCAAGTGGCCAACTGCGTGACCGGGGTGACCGAGGGCTTCAAGAAGAACCTCGAGATCAACGGCGTCGGTTACCGGGCCATACTCCAGGGCAATACTCTGGTCCTGAACCTGGGGCTTTCGCACGTTGTCAATTTCGACATTCCCGACGGCGTGACCGTCACCTGCCCGAAACAGACCGAGATCGTGGTCGAGGGCATCGACCAGCAACTGGTCGGTCAGGTCGCCGCCGACATTCGCGCCTGGCGCAAGCCCGAGCCTTACAAGGGCAAGGGCATCAAATACGCCGGCGAATACATCTTCCGCAAGGAAGGCAAGAAGAAGTAAGGACGCAAGATATGGCCAACAGCAAACGAGATCTGTTCGTGAAGCGCCGCCTGCGCGTTCGCAACAAGCTCAGAAAGTCAGCCGCCGGGCGGGTGCGGCTTTCGGTTCACCGCTCGTCGAAAAACATCTCGGCGCAGCTTATTGATGATGTCCGGGGCGTGACCCTTGCCAGCGCCTCGTCGCTGGAAAAGGACCTGGGGCTGGACGGCAAAAACAACGTCGAAGCTGCGGCCAAGGTCGGCGCGGCAATCGCCGAGCGCGCCAAAAAGGCGAATATCGAGACATGCTATTTCGACCGTGGCGGGTTCCTCTTTCATGGGAAAGTGAAAGCCCTGGCCGACGCTGCCCGTGAAGGCGGGCTGAAGTTTTAAGGAGACGATCGATGGCAGACCGAGACAATCGCCGGGGCGGTCGCCGCCCGCAACGCGACGAGACCCCCGAATTCGCCGATCGTCTGGTGGCGATCAACCGGGTCAGCAAAACCGTCAAGGGCGGCAAGCGCTTTAGCTTTGCGGCCCTGGTGGTGGTCGGAGACCAGCGCGGGCGCGTGGGATTTGGCAAGGGCAAGGCCAAGGAAGTGCCCGAGGCGATCCGCAAGGCGACCGAAGCGGCCAAGCGGCAGATTATCCGCGTGCCGCTGAAAGAAGGCCGCACGCTGCACCACGATGTCGAGGGGCGTCACGGTGCGGGCAAGGTGGTGATGCGCACGGCAACGCAAGGCACCGGGATCATCGCCGGGGGTCCGATGCGGGCGGTGTTCGAGATGCTGGGCATTCAGGACGTGGTGTCGAAATCGATCGGGTCATCGAACCCCTACAACATGATCCGTGCCACCGTGGACGGGCTGCAGAAAATGAGCAGCCCGCGGTCGGTCGCACAACGTCGCGGCAAAAAGGTCGCTGACATTCTGCCCAAGCGGGACGAAGCATCTGCGGCCGCCGAAGCCGTTGAGCCCGTGGCAGAGGAGGCGTGAGCATGGCCAAGACCGCCGGAAAAACCATCGTCGTCAAACAGATCGGATCACCGATCCGCCGCCCGGCAAAACAGCGCGCCACGTTGGTCGGCCTGGGCCTGAACAAGATGCACAAAACCCGCGAGCTGGAAGACACACCGAGCGTGCGTGGCATGGTCGACAGCATCCCGCATCTGGTGGAGATCGTGGAAGAGAGGGGCTGAGGGCCGTTTTCTTGAAAAGAAAAACGCACCGGAGTTTTTTCAAAACTCCGGCTGACGCCCCGGTGGAAACGGCGGGGCTTTTTTTGTAGTTACAAATATTGCAGGTCCGCCCTATTTAATGTAGTAACAATAAATGAAGATCACCTTCGACCCGGTCAAACGCGATGCCACTTTAGCGAACCGGGGCCTCGACATGGCGCGGGCGGGGGAGGTTTTCGATGATGCGCATTTAACGGTTCCGGATATCCGGTTCGACTACGGTGAAAACCGCTTTGTAACGATCGGGAGCTTGGATGGCCGAATGGTTGTCCTCGCTTGGACACGGCGCGCAGGTGCGGTCCGGATCATCAGCTTGAGGAAAGCCAATGAGCGCGAACAAAAAAATAATGGGCCCAGGCTCTGAGGACCTTGACGAGGTTCCCGATCTGACCAGTCCGGAATGGGCCGAGGTGATCGACGCTGCTCCGGTTCAGCGCGGGCGCCCGAAGGCCGCGATACGCAAAGTCTCAACCAACATCCGCCTTGATCCGGACGTGATAGAGGCGTTCAAGAATGGTGGCCCCGGCTGGCAAAGCCGCATCAACGCAGCGCTGCGCAAAGCGATGGGGCTGGACGAGCGCGGGTGAAGTGCGCGGACACAGGCCCCGGACCTGATCCGGCGCCCCTGAGAAATTGAGGTCCCGGGTCAGGCCCGGGACGTGAAGCGCTCCGGTGGAACGCCGGAGCTTTTTATTTATAACTATCGCCCTCGTTGTAAGCGTCCGGTCTGACAGCCTTATTTCCTTGGTTTTCCGGGCTTCCAGCGTTTTGCGAGACTGAGGACTTCGAGTTTGAGTTTGTCGGTTTCGGGCTGATTGGGATCGAAGGTGCCGCCATACCAGTCTTTGAGATGATCGTGCTCTGGATGCTTTGGATCGGCCATGGCATCGAGGAACCCGTAGTAGCCAGGGAAGCCCCCGACGTCTTCGGGCGGGCATTTACCGGTGACCTCGATTAGTCTGGGATAGAGTTCGCCAGGGACGGGATCGGTGATCCTGCCGATCTTGATCCTGTGTTCCCAGTTGTCGCCAAAATCGTAGATGTAGTTGATCGTCTTTTTGCCGGTGTCCTCGATGACTTGGCCCAGAGTGGTTTTGTTGGCGGGCAGGTCCTCGCCGCCAAAATCGGGGTCCGCGATACCCCATGTGGCGCGGGCTGCTTCGAACATGTAGAGATGCGAGTTGGTCCAGCCCATGGCCACCTGCAGTGTCAGGTGCAGCCGGATATCAGCAGGCACCTGCAGGGTGCGGGTGACAGCGGGCTCGATGTCTTGCAGGGTGACTTTGATCTCGATGATGCTCATGCAGCGTCTTTCATGTGATGGTGGCTGCCCATGTTCCAGGGCAGCAGGTCGTCGACCTTGGTGATCTTGCAATCCGGGATGCGGGCCAGAGTGTCGGCCAGCCAGCCCTGCGGATCAACGTCGTTCAGTTTGGCGGTTTCAATCAGCGTATAGGCGATGGCTGCGGCTTTGCCGCCTGCCGGTGATCCAACGAAGAGGTAGTTCTTGCGCCCCAAAGCAATACCTCTGATGGCCCGCTCGGCCGCATTATTGTCGATCTCGAGATGGCCATGTTCAAGGTATGGCCGGAGCCGTGGCAACCGGGTCAGCGCATAGCGGATGGCCCCTGCAAGTGGCGATTTGCCAGAGACAGCGGGCAGTTGGGCACCCAGCCAATTGCCCAGGTCATCGAAGACGGGTCTGGCCTCGGCCTGCCGTATGGCGGTACGCTGATCCGGCGGCGATCCACGGGCCTCTTTCTCGATAGCGTAGAGCCCTGCTATCCGCTTGATCGCCTCTTCGGCGATGGCCGAGCCCTGGGCTTTATGCACATCGACGAACTTGCGCCGGATGTGGGCCATGCAGGCGACCTCGCGGATGTCGCCAGAACGGTAGAGGTCGTTGAATCCGGAATAGCCGTCCATTGCCCGACAGTGGTTTGCTTGCAAACCATGAGAGGGGGCATGCATCCAGCCCTGGTATCTCTTCAAGTGATCCTTGGGATGTTGACCCCTGCGGTCCGGCGAGAACTGATACCAGGCAGCAGGCGGCGCCTCGCTGTCCCAGGGGCGCTCATCGCGTACGTAAGTCCATAGGCGGGCGGTCTGGGTTTTGCCTGCCCCGGGCGTTAGCATTTTGACCGGCGTATCATCGGCAAACAATGCCTGACCTGCTTGCACATGTCGTCCGATGGCAACGGCCAGTGGCTCCAGTAGGGCCGTGGATTTGCCCACCCAATCGGCCAGCGTTGAGCGGTCAAGGTCAAGCCCGTCGCGCTCGAATATCCGGCTTTGCCGGTAGAGCGGCAGATGATCGGCATATTTGCTGACCAGAACATGGGCCAGCAGACCCGGCCCGGGGCGTCCGCGTTCGATCGGGCGCGATGGCAGCTGTGCCTGGGTGAAGCTGTCGCAGCCCGAACAGGCAAAGCGGGGCCGGGTGATGCGGTTCACGATGAAGCGCCCTGGCACGTATTCCAGCTCTTCGGTCACATCCTCGCCCAGGCGGCGCAGCTTGCCACCACAATCCGCACAGGCATCATCTCCGGTGGTCAGTTCGATGTGCTGGCGCGGTATATGATCCGGGATCGGGCGGCGCTTGGGTTTGTCTTTGGGCGGCTCCTCTTCAGGCAGGCGTAACCTGGCTGTCATCGCTGCCGTTGCAATCTCACTGCTCTCCAGGGCCAGTTGCAGCTGCTCGATGCTCTCGGATTTGCTGCCAAACCTATGTGTGCGATGCCCGGATAACTGGTGCCTGAGCTTCTCGATCAACATCGCCTGAGACTTCACCTCGGCCAGCAGAAGCTGCGTGAAAGCACGCAACTCATCGGGGTCTTCCGGTAAGGCTCGGGCCACATCGATCATGGCCAAAACCTAGCAAATTAACGGGCTTTAGGGAATCCCCAAATCACTGATCCGGCCAGATTATCCCGCCTTCAATGGCCGCCATGTGCGCTGCGGAATACGCCAGTCAATGCCCTCCAGAAGCATCGCCAACTGGGCCGGTGTCAATGCGACTTTGCCGTCTTTTGCAGAAGGCCAGACAAACCGGCCCTTCTCCAATCGCTTGGAGAACAGACAGGCCCCCTGACCGTCCCACCAAATGATCTTGATCAGATCGCCACGCCGTCCACGGAAAACGAACATGTGGCCGCAATAAGGGTTCTGCTTCAGCGTCTGTTCCGCCTGAGCCGCCAGCGTCGCAAACCCCCGGCGCATATCCGTTACCCCGGCAGCCAGCCACACCTTCGTGTTCGACGGTACCGGGATCATCCGGACAAGCCACGGATCAGGCGGGCAAGGGCATCGGGATCGTAAGTCCCGCTGACACAAAGCCGGTGCCCGCCAGCAAGATCAAACTCAATCCTGCCGCCTGCCACAACCGGCGGCGCGTCTTCATGCCGCACATCCGCAATTATCTCGACCGGCAGAAAGCAAGCCTGCTTCTGTGTATCGCCATCAGGCGAAAACCGCCCATCCCTCAGCCACGTAAACACGGGATTGGCATTCACATCATACCGCCGCGCAACCTGACTAACCGAAATCCCCGGAACCCGCGTTTGCGCACAGATCATCCGCTTCTCGTTATTGCTCCAGTTCCGGCGCTTCTTCCTGCCCACATCTGACCTCGATAATGTCCATTAACGATCATGGACACTATCTGACATCTGCGGCCTCAGGCAGGGCAGCCAGACCAGACGCTTACGTTCGAAATCAGCAGCATGCTGATCGAGAGGCAGCGAATTTTGAGTCAATGTAAACGCAAACCGCCCCAGACCGTCCGCCCAAAGCGCCGGCGCGACCGCTGTCAAACTGACCGCCCGCGGCGCAGGCCATGTATTTCGCCCGGCCGCGGCAGTCACACGGCGATACTTTGACCACGAAAAAGGCAAGGCGCACCGATGGCGCCGCCCGTCTTTTGATCATACCTTCACGAATACTCCGAGGCGCGTGGGGCAGCGCCCCTCGCCCCGTAGCGACGCGCGTCAGCGCGGCGCAATCACCGTTCTGCCCGGGCAATCTACCACCACCCGCCGCGCGCTTGCGCATGGCCCGGTCCTGTCGCATGAAGGCGTGGTGAGCACCGCGCGTCCCCCAGGCGACACCCGCCGATTCCTGCCCGATCCGGCGGTCGCGGTCGTTCTTGTCATCGCAATCGGCGTCGAACTTGCGCTTTATTTGGCCGATCAGGGCCTTCTGGGCACCCGCGGCCTGCGCCGCGAGGTCTATCAATTCGCTGGCTTCTGGCCCGGTCTGCTTGGCGACTGGGAACCGAATTATCCGCTTCAGCCCTGGGCGATGTTTTTGACCTATGCGTTCCTGCACGGCGGCGTCCTGCACCTCGTTGTCAACATGGTCACGCTCTGGTCGCTTGGCCATGCGGCGGTTGCCCGGGTCGGGCGCCTGGGATTTGCCGTGCTCTACGCCGCGTCGATCATCGGCGGCGCGCTCGGCTACGCGGCGCTCTGGAACGATCCGGTTCCCATGGTCGGGGCCTCGGGCGCGCTTTTTGGGCTGGCCGGCGCCTGGCTGGCCTGGGAATATGTCGACCGCTTTACCGACCGCGCCGGTCTCTGGCCGGTTCTGCGCGTGGTCCTGATGCTGATCGCGCTCAATGCCGTCATGTGGTGGTCACTGAACGGACAACTGGCCTGGCAAACCCATCTGGGTGGCTTTATCACCGGCTGGATCGTCGCCATGCTGATCGACCCGCGCCCGCGCGCTGCCGCCCAGAAATGAGAGGACCAGCCCATGCCCGGACCGCTTGACGGGGTCACCGTCCTTGATCTCAGCCGGGTGCTGGCGGGGCCGACCTGCACCCAGCTTCTCGGCGACATGGGGGCCGAGGTCATCAAGGTCGAAAACCCCGCGACCGGCGGCGATGACACGCGCAACTGGGGCCCACCCTGGATGGCGGATGCCAACGGCAACAAGTCCGACCTCAGCGCCTATTTCCTGTCTGCCAACCGCAACAAACGCTCGGTCGCGGTCGATTTGTCCAGCGTACGAGGCCAGGAACAGGTCAACCGGCTGGCCGCAAACGCCGACATTCTGGTGGAAAATTTCAAACCCGGCGGGCTGGCCAAATACCGGCTCGATTACACCGCTATGGCCGACCGGCACCCGCATCTGATCTATTGTTCGATTTCGGGGTACGGCGCGACCGGCCCCAATGCGCCCAAGCCCGGCTATGACATCATGGCCCAGGGGTATGGCGGCATCATGAGCCTGACCGGCGACCCGGGCGGCGAACCGGTCAAGGTGGGCGTGGCCATCGCCGACGTGATGTGCGGGATGTACGCCGCCAGCGGCATTCTGGCGGCCCTGCACCACCGCACCAAGTCCGGCGAAGGCCAGCACATCGACATCGCCCTTGTCGACACCCAAATCGCCTGGCTGATCAACGAGGGCACCAATTACCTGAACTCGGGCCACCTGCCGGCCCGGCGCGGCAATGCGCACGCCAATATCGCGCCCTATCAGGTCTTTGCCGCCGCCGATGGCCATGTGATTATTGCGGTCGGCAACGACAGCCAGTTCGCCCGGTTCTGCGGCGTGCTGAACGCCTCCGCCCTGGCCGCCGATCCGCGCTTTGCCACCAATCCCGACCGGGTCGATAACCGCGCGGCGCTGATTTCGGCGCTGGCACCGCTGATCCGCGCCCGGACAATCGACGATCTGATCGCCGCCTGCGGTTCTGCTGCGGTGCCCGCCGGACCGGTCAACACGCTCGACCGCGCGCTTGGCTCGGATCAGGCGGTGGCGCGCGAAATGGTGATCGAAATGCCCTCGCCCGCCGATCCCTCGCAAACCCTGCGCCTGCTGGGCAATCCGCTCAAATTTTCGCGAACCCCGGTCACTTATCGCCACGCGCCGCCGATTTTCGGGCAGGATACCGACGAAATTCTGGGGGAAGGATAGGATATGCGCAGCTTTGACGACATTTACGCGATTGCCGCTGACCGCAAGGGCGGGGCTGCGGCGCTCGAGGCGCTGCTGGCGCAGACGGCGACTGAAACCCCCGCAAAAACCGACGACCGCTGGCTGTCGACCTTCGCCAAGGCAATGTTTTCGGCGGGGTTCAACTGGAAAGTGGTCGACGCCAAATGGCCGGGGTTCGAGGTGGCGATGGCGGGATTTGATCCCGGGCGGCTGGCCATGATGGACGACGACTGGTTCGACCGCCTGCTGACCGACACGTCGATCATCCGCAACGGCGCCAAGATACGCGCGGTTCAGCAAAACGCGGTGTTCTTTACCGAACTTGCGTCCGAACACGGCTCGGCCACGCGCGCGATTGGGGCATGGCCGGGCGACGATTATGCCGGACTATTGGGCATGCTAAAGACGCGCGGTTCGCGGCTGGGCGGCACCACCGGGCAATATGCTCTGCGATTCGGCGGGCGCGACGGCTATATCCTGTCGCGCGACGTGGTGGCGCGGCTGATCGCCGAGGGCGTGATCGACAAGCCCCCGACCTCGAAAACCGCCATGGCCAATGTGCAGGCGGCCTTCAACACCCTGCACGACCAATCGGGCCGCACTCTGACCGCAATCAGCCGGGTTCTGGCGATGTCGATTGGCTGAATACAAATCGCCCTGACAACACCGCGCTGTGAATGCCACGACTTGCTGGTTGCCGGGGGGGTCAGACCGGCGCGCCCCGTCAACAGCAAACCGCCCAGCGCTGCCAAATGCAAAGCCGCCAAGGCGGGCAGCGGCACGTTCGTCATCGAAATCGCCAATTTATAACTGTCGGGCGACATTTGAACCGCACACAGCGCCGTCGTTATTCTGGCCCCAGGCCGCGACGTGCGCGCACCGCTTTCAGCCCGGCCAACGCGCTCAGCGCCGCCAGCATCGCCCAGATCGCCGGCGGCGCGGGCACCTGCGCAAGCTCGGCGCCACCACTGTCCGGCAGACCCAACCCCAGCCCCGGAACATCGGGGATGACCCGCGGCGGCGGCCGCGCCGACCGGTCCCGGCCCAGGGCGGGCGGCCATAAATCACCATAACCGGGGGCCTGCGGCGGGTCGGGGCCGCGGCCCCGGGTCCGGGTCAGGGGCGGGTGGGTGACCCGTGCCAGCCGCAGATCGCGCCCCAATGCCACGGGCGGCGGCGGCGCGAAATCGCCCGCGCCAATATCGGCGCGGCCCGAATGTGCGCTGCAAATTTGCGGGGCAGTTACCGCAAGGGCGATCACCAGCCCGGTAAGAAATCCGTTAACCAAGCGCATGGACCGGTGGTGCCACACCGCGGTTAACAGCCGCTTAACAATTGCCCCGGCGCGCGTCCAACGGGCTTGCCACCGCTGGCCCAAACCGCTCTAATAGCGCCAACCAAAAAAGACCCGAGCAGGCCATGGCTGACGACCTTCTGACCGACCCCGACGCCTATGACGCCCATTCCATCGAGGTGCTCGAGGGGCTGGAACCGGTGCGCAAACGCCCCGGCATGTATATCGGCGGCACCGACGAGCGGGCGCTGCACCACCTGGCGGCGGAAGTGCTGGACAACGCCATGGACGAGGCTGTCGGCGGTTTTGCGACCCGCATCGAGGTTGACCTGAACGCCGACCGGTCGGTCACCATCCGCGACAACGGTCGCGGCATCCCGGTCGATGCGCATCCGAAATTTCCGGGCAAATCGGCGCTCGAGGTGATCCTGTGCACCCTGCACGCTGGTGGCAAGTTTTCGGGCAAGGCCTACCAGACAAGCGGAGGCCTGAACGGCGTCGGGGTCTCGGTAGTCAACGCGCTGTCGGATGCGCTCCGCGTCGAAGTGGCCCGCGACCGCAAGCTTTACGCCCAGGAATTTTCGCGCGGCCTGCCGCTTGGCCCGGTCAAAGCCCTGGGTGCCACGCCCAACCGCCGCGGCACCAGCGTCACTTTCCACCCCGACCCCCAGATCTTCGGGTCGCTCGCCCTCAAACCGGCGCGGCTTTTCGCCATGGCGCGGTCCAAGGCCTATCTCTTCTCAGGCGTCGAGATTCGCTGGAAAACTGCCATCGACGACGCCGAGACCCCGGCGCAGGCCTCGTTCCGCTTTCCCGGCGGGCTCTCGGATTACCTGACCGAAACCCTGGGTTCGGCGACCACCTACGCCGAACGGCCTTTCGCCGGGCGGGTCCAGTTCCAGGACAAATTCGGGGTCCCGGGATCGGTCGAATGGGCGATCAACTGGACCCCGGTGCGCGATGGCTTCATCGGGTCCTATTGCAACACCGTGCCAACGCGCGAAGGCGGCACGCATGAAGCCGGGTTCTGGGCCGCGATCCTGAAAGGCATCCGCGCCTACGGCGAACATGCGGGCAACCGCAAGGCCGCCGGCATCACCCGCGACGACCTGATGGTCGGCGGCGCGGCGCTGGTATCGTGCTTCATGCGCGACCCCGAATTTGTCGGCCAGACCAAGGACCGGCTGGCCTCAACCGAGGCGGCGCGCATGGTCGAGGCATCCGTGCGCGACCATTTCGACAACTGGCTGGCGGCCGACACCAAATCGGCCGGGGCGATATTGGATTTTCTGGTGCTGCGCGCCGAAGAACGCCAGCGCCGCAAGGCCGAGAAGGAAACCGCGCGCAAGACCGCCACCAAGAAACTGCGCCTGCCCGGCAAGCTTACCGATTGTTCGTCCAAAACCCGCGCCGGCACCGAATTGTTCATTGTCGAGGGCGACAGCGCCGGCGGGTCGGCCAAGGCCGCGCGCAGCCGCGAAACTCAGGCGCTTTTGCCCCTGCGCGGCAAGGTTTTGAACGTGCTGGGCGCGGCAAGCTCAAAGATCGGCACCAACGCCGAGATTTCGGATCTGTGCGAGGCGATGGGCGTCGGCATGGGCACCCGTTTCCGGCTTGATGACCTGCGCTACGAGAAGATCATCATCATGACCGACGCCGATGTCGATGGTGCCCATATCGCCGCCCTGCTGATGACCTTCTTCTTCACCCAGATGCGCCCGATGATCGACGCCGGGCATCTCTACCTCGCCTGCCCGCCGTTGTTCCGCCTGACGCAGGGCGCGCGGCGCGTCTATTGCCTGACCGAGGCCGAGCGCGACGCGCATATGGCCAAGGGTCTGGGCGGCAAGGGCAAAATCGACGTCTCGCGCTTCAAGGGCCTGGGCGAAATGGACGCCAAGGACCTGAAAGACACCACCATGAACCCTTTGACCCGCCAGTTGATCCGCGTCACGATAGACGAAGACGTACCGGGCGAGACGGGGGATTTGGTCGAGCGGTTGATGGGCAAGAAGCCGGAGGAGCGGTTTCGGTATATTCAGGAGAACGCGAGGTTTGCGGGGGAGTTGGATGTTTGATGGCGTGGATCCGTAATGTTAGATCTCGCTTTTGGATCTGACTTTAAGGTCTTGCTATCAGATCTGAAATAGTCTAGCGATAATTATCGGATGGAATCCTCCAAACGACGAAGGCCTCCACAGCAGCAACCGTAGAGACCTTCTAATCGAAAGACCGGCAACGCCGGGCTTCGCACAAAAGGACTATAATACCAACGGCCCCCAGATTTGACTCAAGGGGATTCCCACGAGCGGCGTGATCTGATTCAGTGGCATCAAGGCAAGGGAGGCTTTGATGGCAGTAAGGATTACGCGCAAAGACAAGTCCGCAGGCGAGCTTCGCCA
>JAKZRT010000079.1:0-4324 GCA_047518005.1 Brevirhabdus sp. | reverse complement strand
GATCCTGAAGGGTGATTTTGACATGCTGCCCGACCGTGATTTTGAGCCGGTCTTCTCGGGCAAGCACGACAATTCGATCCTGGGCGTCGCCAACAAGGATTATATGGCCGCCTCAATTGCCAATTCGGTCAAGTCGCGGATGATCAAGCGTGGTGTGATCAACGCAGAGGATGTGATCACAATTTACAAATCACAAACCTTCCCGACCACCGGGTTCGGCACCGTTTACAACTTGACGCCAGAGTTGCACGCGGCCGTTCAAGAAGCCTTTTTCAGCTTTGAGTGGGAAGGAACCGCGTTGAAGGAAGAGTTCGAGAAGTCGAACGAAGGCCAGTTCCTGCACATGAACTACAAGGAGTTCTGGGACGTGATCCGCAAGATCGACACGGCCAACGGCGTTTCCTACGCCTGCGAATAGACCTTGTAATAAATTAATGGTGCGCCCCGGAAATTTCGGAGTGCACCTCTTTTTACGCAATGAGGGCCCCAAATGCTGCGCCTGGAAAAACTGACCAAGGTCTACAAGACTGGCGACAAGGCCCTGAACGCGGTTGACCTGGAGGTTCCGAAAGGCCAGGTCATGGCGCTGATCGGGCCATCAGGTGCCGGCAAGTCTACCCTGATCCGCTGCATCAACCGTCTGGTCGAACCGACCTCGGGCACGGTGCATCTGGGCGATGTGGAACTGACCCGGCTCGGCTCGGGCGGCCTGCGCCGCGAACGCCGCCGCATGGGTATGATCTTTCAGGAATATGCACTGGTCGAACGGCTGACGGTCATGGAAAATGTGCTGTCCGGGCGCCTGGGGTATGTCGGCTTTTGGCGCAGTTTCCTGCGCCGCTTTCCGCAAAAAGACGTGGACGAGGCTTTCCGCCTGCTGGATCGGGTCGGACTGCTCTAAATGGCCGACAAACGCGCCGACGAACTGTCAGGCGGGCAACGCCAGCGGGTCGGTATCTGCCGGGCGCTCATTCAAGATCCGGCGATGTTGCTGGTTGACGAACCCACCGCTTCGCTGGACCCGAAAACCAGCCGCCAGATCATGCGCCTGATTGTCGAGCTTTGCGAAGAACGTGACCTGGCCGCGATCGTGAACATCCACGATGTGGCACTGGCCCAGATGTTTGTGCAACGCATCGTCGGCCTGGATCAAGGCACCGTGGTGTTTGATGGCGCGCCCAAAGACCTGAGCGAAGACGTGCTGACCCGCATCTACGGCGAAGAGGACTGGTCTGAAACCATTCAGAAAATCGAAGACGATGACGAGAAAGAAAACGCCGCATAATGGACGGGACGCTTGAAACCCGGCTGGGGCAACCCTGGAAAAAACCGCCGTTCGTAACCTCGCCAGTGTTGCGCTGGGCGCTGATCATCGGATCGCTGGTCTATCTGATCCTCGCCATAAACTCGATCGAGGTAAACTGGTCGCGGGTTTACCGCGGCCTTGATCGCGGCTGGCAGTTCGTCGTTGCCTTTGCCCACCCTGATTTTGGATCTCGTGCGACCGACATTCGCCTTGGCCTGATTGAAAGCGCGGTGATGACGCTTGCATCAACGGTGGTGGGGATCGCGGTTTCGATCCCTATTGGGTTGGGCGCGGCGCGCAATATTTCCATTCTGCCGATCTATCTGGTGTGCCGCTCTATTGTCGCGCTGTCCCGCGCGCTGAACGAAATTGTCGTTGCCATTCTGCTGGTCGCTATTTTTGGGTTCGGACCGCTTGCCGGTTTTCTGACACTGAGTTTTGCGACTATCGGTTTCCTGTCCAAGCTGCTCGCCGAAGAAATCGAGGATATGGACAAGGTGCAGGCCGAAGCGGTTCGCGCGACTGGTGGCACTTGGCTGCAACGCTATGTCTATGGCATCCATCCCCAGGTCGTGCCGCGGCTGATCGGCCTGTCGTTGTATCGCCTGGACATCAATTTTCGTGAAAGCGCGGTGTTGGGCATTGTCGGTGCAGGCGGTATCGGGGCGACGTTGAACACCGCCTTTGATCGCTATGAATTTGATACTGCCGCTGCGATCCTGCTGGTGATCATCGGCGCGGTGATGGTGCTGGAATACCTGTCTGGCTATATCCGGGCGAAGGTTCAGTAGTGGCAATTTCCGAAAATAATGGCGTCAAGGTCTGGCAACGGCGTGATCGCAACGCGCAGCTTTCGATTTGGGCAATGTGGCTGGTTGGCACGGCGATATTCATGTGGAGCTGGACGCAGATTTCCGAAGCAACCACGTGGCTGTTTTTCTGGGACGCGCCGCGCATCGCGGCCGACATCGGCGGGCGGGCGCTGCCACCCAGATGGGGCTATATCAACAGCCTGTGGGAAGCCTTGTGGGACACGCTGAACATCGCCACGCTTGGCACCATGATAGCCCTGATGATGGCGATTCCGGTGGCGTTCCTGGCGGCTCGCAACACCACACCCTCGGCCCTGTTCATCAGGCCGATTGCTTTACTGATCATTGTGTCCAGCCGGTCGATCAACTCGCTGATCTGGGCGCTGCTGCTGGTCAAAATCATCGGCCCTGGTGTATTTGCAGGCCTGATCGCCATCGCCATCCGCTCGGTCGGCTTCTGCGCCAAATTGCTATACGAAGCCATCGAAGAGATTGACGAAACCCAGGTCGAAGCGATCACCGCCACCGGCGCCAGCCGTTGGCAGGTCATGGCCTTTGGCATCGTGCCGCAGATCATGTCGGCATTTGCCGGCATTGCGGTGTTTCGCTGGGACATAAACCTGCGCGAATCCACCGTTCTTGGCCTGGTTGGCGCCGGCGGTATCGGGCTGCAATTGCAAGGTTCGCTTAATACATTGGCCTGGCCGCAGGTCTCGTTGATTCTTTTGGTGATCTTAGCGGCCGTGGTAGTGTCAGAATGGGTATCGGCCAAAGTTCGCGGCGCCATCATTTGAAAATGAAGCAGGCCTTTGCGGCCTATGAAGCGGCGCGTCATCGCCTGCCGCATGTGCAGCGTGCCGGGCAGTGTGTGCGCTTGCCAAATCTGGACGCGATTGCAGACCAGATCGACGTGTTTCTTCTGGACGCATTCGGTGTTCTCAACATCGGCGATACCGCAGTTGACGGGGTGCCGGAGCGGGTGGCGGGGCTGCAAAATGCCGGAAAACGGGTGATGGTTGTTTCAAACGCCGCAGGCTATCCGCATTTCGACCTCATGGCAAAATACAAGCGGCTTGGCTATGACTTCGATCCGGATGATGTCATTACAAGCCGCAAGGCAACTTTGATTGCATTGAATTCTGAACCCCAACGCCGGTGGGGGTTGATGTCTCCAAGAATGGTCGGCCGGGAAGATTTTGATCACATCGACACGACATTTTTGGAAGATGATCCGTCTGAATACGACAGAGTTGAAGGTTTTCTGCTGCTTGGCAGCCGCGCCTGGACCGAAGAGCGCCAGAAACTGCTGGAGGCGTCGCTCGTGCGAAACCCACGCCCGGTCCTGGTTGCCAACCCTGACATTGTAGCACCGCACGAGGACGGATTTTCCACCCAACCCGACAGCTATGCCCACAGATTGGCGGACCGAACGGGCCTAAAACCACGGTTTTTCGGAAAACCGTATCAGAATATTTTTGATCTGGTCTTTGCGCGACTGGGCCCGGGCCAACATCGGTCGCGCATCGTAATGGTCGGCGACAGTCTGCACACCGATATTCTTGGCGGGCAATCTGCGGCAATAAAATCGGCATTGATTTCGAACTATGGGTTTTTCGACGGCTATGATGTTGTTGGACCAATCGAGGCATCAGGCATACGACCGGATTTCATCCTTGAACGGCCTTAGCGCGTCGGTATCGTCCCGAGATGCAATTCTTTAACCGCCAATCAAAACAGTCGGCGCACCGGTCGTGATCACACCGCCATGACCGGCCACGTCGGTCACCCGCGCTGCGGGCATGGCTGAGATCAGTACCGTTGCCGATCCTTTGGCGACCACGCCCGGACCGCCAGCGCAGACATTCATATTGGTAATACGGGCAGCAGGCATGGCGCCGATGAGAACCGTCGGCGCGCCTGGCGGCAGAAGTGGTCCGCCACCATGCGGCACCAGTGCGGTAAAGGCCGGGCACACAACCATATCTGTAATTCTGGCCGAGGGCATTCCCATTTTGCGTTCTTTCGTGTTTTGGCCGGTTGTCTGACCGCGCAGTTGGAACCACCGGGGCGTTGTTGCACGGATCGGGTGTCAAGTGTTAACACAGGCTTTTGCCACGACCACGGATATGCTTAATGCCGCATAAATTCAACACCTCCCGCCGGCACAAGTTTGCGAAGAAGAAATATCGGGTGACGAACTGGTGCG
>JAKZRT010000078.1:0-16696 GCA_047518005.1 Brevirhabdus sp. | reverse complement strand
AAAGCGCGCTTCAGCTTCGCGGCGTAATCATCAAAAGAGGCCACGGAAAACCCATCCGATCCCATGAACCGGTGGCCCTGCGTGGCATCGCCTGCGCGTATTCCCTCGACCTCGAGGTCCACAATCCGCGCGCCGCCCTCGACCGACAGAATGGCGAGGATCGACTGCAACGGGCGCACCCACCGCAAGCCGCCCGCGCCCCAGCGCATCGACTTGGGCCAGGGAAACCCCCGGATCGTGGCCTGAAGCACTTCGGCCACGATGGCGTCGGCCGGCCGACCCGGTTTTTCGATGGATGCGAACCAGACCTCGCCCTTTTTGTCGTCGCGCGCCTCGAGCTGATCGCGGCTGAGCCCGGTCGAACGCAAGAACCCGGCGAGCGATTTTTCGGGCGCATCGACGCGCGGGCCTTTGCGCTCCTCCCGGGTGGCGGGGCTTTCGGCCAACAGACCGTCAACCACCAGAGTCAGTCGCCGGGGCGTGGCGAAGGCGCGGGCATCGGCGTAGGTCAGGCCAGCCTCGACCAGACCATCGGTCACCAACCGCCGCAAGTCATCGGCGGCGCGCGCCTGCATGCGGGCCGGGATTTCCTCGGAGAAAAGTTCGATCAGAAGCTCGGGCATGTCTCAGTCCGCATATTTGTCATTGAGCTGGTGCCAGGCAAAGCCCCGGCCATCGGGCATGACAGCAACCACGCGGTCAACGCCGTCGGCGACCTCGGCCTGGCCCAGAAAAGCCAGCGCCCGGCCTTCTTCCAATGCCTCGCCGATGTCGGTCGCGTCGAAACAGTCGAACCAGGCGGGGGCTTGCAGGGGGACGGCATTGTCAATGATCACAAAAGTCTCGGTCAGCATGGCCAGGCTGTTGGCGACCTGAAAACAGGCGCGATACCTGAGCGGCGAGCTGTCGGCGTCGATCCCCTGAAAGTCGGTGACCGGCAGGGCTTCGGGCGCACCGGAATGGATCGCGGTCAGGGCAATCTTCGTGCGCGCGTCATCCGGCGGCACGTCTTCGTAGAAGGCATAGACCTGAAGATAATACACCAATGCCCCGCCGATCAGCGCCGCTGCGACAATCACCACCCCGATGATGCGCCCGCTCATGCGGCCTTTGGGGTCCAGCCCCCGGCTTGGGTCTGCAAATAGGCGTCAGCGCAGGCACGCGCCAGCGCCCGCACCCGCCCGATAAAGGCCTGCCGCTCGGTGACCGAGATCACCCCGCGCGCATCGAGCAAGTTGAACAAATGGCTGGCCTTGATGCATTGGTCATAGGCCGGATGCGCCATGACGATGCGCCTGCCGGTTTTGGGATCAAGCTCGGGTTCGGCCAGAATGCGGGCGCATTCGGTCTCGGCATCGGCGAAATGGACGAGCAGCTTATCGGTGTCGGCCACGTCGAAATTCCAGCGCGAATATTCGGTCTCGGTCTGGCGGAAGACGTCGCCATAGTTCAGCGCGGTGGTTGAACCGGGGTCGTTGAACGGCATGTCCATCACGTGGTCAACGCCCAGCACGTACATTGCCAGGCGCTCGAGCCCATAGGACAGCTCGCCCGAGACCGGCTTGCAGTCGTGCCCGCCGACCTGTTGGAAATAGGTGAACTGGCTGACTTCCATGCCGTCGCACCAAACCTCCCAGCCCAGGCCCCAGGCACCCAGGGTCGGGCTTTCCCAGTCGTCTTCGACAAAGCGGATGTCGTGCAGGCCCATGTCGATGCCAATGGCGGCAAGCGAGCCCAGATAGAGCGACTGAAAGTCGGGCGGCGAGGGTTTGATCAGCACCTGGAACTGATAGTAATGCTGGAGCCGGTTCGGGTTTTCGCCATAGCGCCCGTCGGTTGGCCGCCGCGAGGGCTGGACATAGGCCGCAGACCAGGCCCTGGGGCCCAGCGCGCGCAGCGTCGTGGCCGGGTGAAAGGTGCCTGCACCAACTTCCATGTCGTAGGGTTGCAGAATGGCGCAGCCTTGTGCCGCCCAATAGGTTTGCAGCCGCAAGATCACGTCTTGAAAACTGTGCGGCGCGTCTTGGGTCATGCGGCTTGGCTCGGGCTTGGCGAATTCGCCCCCTCCATAGGCAAGGGGGGGCAGGCGGTCAACGGGGCGGGGTCGTGGCGGCGTTCGCTCGCCCCGCGACGCCGCAATGTCGAACCTGGCGCAGACCGGTGGGCGTTATTTTTTGCTTGTTCGCAAAGCGCGCCGGGTGTCAGTGTGGCGGGGCTGGCGATTGGGCCGTCCCGGGGGGAGCAGCGGATGCGCGGGGTAATCCTGACACTGATAATTCTGGCGCTAAACGCGAGCGCGGCGAATGCCCAGGACCGGGCCTGGATACAGATCGCCGCGCGGCCCAGCCTGGGACAGGCCTTGGACGAACTGCGCAAGCGCAACCGGACGCTCGACGGGGTCAAGGGGTTCCGGATGCGCTCGGGTTGGTACGCGGTGATTCTGGGCCCCTTTACCGGCGCGGTCGCGGTGGCCGAACGGGACCGGCTGGTTGCGCAGCGGCGTATCCCGGCTGACAGTTTTGTGGCCGGGCGCGGGGATTTTCGGCGACAGTTTTGGCCCATCGGGCAAAGTTCGCTGTCACGAAACGCTCCGTATGCGGCGCGACAATCCGGCAGCTTGGTCGTGCCAGCCCGTGAGGCAGAACCCGAACCCGAGACCGAGATCGAAGCCTCCCCGCCCGAGACAACCGTCGCCGAGACCGGGTCGGGCGCAGACCCGACCGCCGAGGAGCTGGCGACCGACGCGACCGCCCCGGCCCGGCAAGAAACCCGTGCCCAAGCGCGGGCCAGCGAGCGCCTGTTGGACCAGGCGGCGCGCGAGGACCTCCAGCGGGCGCTTGCCTGGGCTGGGCATTACGGCACCGCCATCGACGGCGACTTCGGCCCCGGCACGCGGCGCGCCATGGCCAATTGGCAGGCCGAAATGGGCTATGCCGCCACCGGTGTTCTGACCACCGGACAGCGGGCCGAGGCGCTGAGCGCATATCGATCCGAGATAGCCGCGCTTGGCCTGCGCTCGGTCACTGACCCAGAGGCCGGGATCACCATCGACATGCCGACCAGCGTCGTGGCCCGCGCCAATGTCAGCGCGCCCTTTGTTCACTACGTCGGGATCGACGCCGGGCCGACACGCGTGCTGTTGATCTCGCAGGCCGGCGGGCGGGCCCGTCTGAACGCGCTCTACGAAGTCATGCAGACGCTGGCGATTGTGCCCGCAGGTGCCCGGGCGCGCCTGTATCGTCGGTCGTTCACGATTGAAGGCACGGCGGACAGGGTCACGACGTTTGCCGAAGTCCGCCTTGCAGGCGATACGGTCAAAGGGTTTGTGGTGGTCTGGCCCGATACAGCGCCTGGCGACGCTGCGCAGATCGTCCGGGCCATTGCCACAAGTTTTGCAGTCATCGAAGGTCAGGTGCTGGGTGACGACGCCGGCGATCTGCGCAGCCAGCACATCGATCTGGTGGCCGGTCTGGCGCTGCGCCGCCCGGTGGACACGCGATCGGGGTTTTTCGTCGACGCCGCGGGCCGGGTGCTGACTGCGGGTGGGGGTCTGGACGACTGCGCACGCGTAACGTTGGGGGCGGAAACGCCAGCGCGCATCGAGGCTTTGCCGAACCATCCGGAATTGGCGCTATTGACACCCGAGGCGCCGCTGGCGCCGCGACACTGGGCGCGATTCAGGGGTGCGCCGGGGCTTTTGTCATCCGAGATCGTGGTCGCGGGCTTTGCCTATGGCGGTCGATTGGGGGCCCCGACCCTGACCTATGGCAAACTTGCCGATATTCGCGGTCTCAGCGGCGAGGAAGGTCTGGATCGGCTGGCGCTGAGGGCACCGGCAGAGGTGGCCGGTGGGCCGGTGCTGGACGGACAGGGCGCGGTTTTGGGACTTTTGCGCCCGGTCCCGGCATCGGACGCGCAAAGATTGCCCGGCGAGGTCCGGTTTTCAACCGACAGCCTGGCCATTTTGGACGCGCTAAAGGCTGCCGGGCATGTGCCAGCGGTGCTGGAGACCGGCGAGAAACAGCCGCCCGCGTACATCGAATATCTGGCGCGCGAAATCACGGTTCTGGTCAGCTGCTGGGATTAGGCGAGCGCCGCCAGAATATACTTCCGGGAAGAATATTCAGCCCCGGGGGCCAGCCCCCTCTTCGCGCAGGCGCGAATTCACCCCTGAAGTCTTTTCGGAAACGATGAAATAACCCGGGCCAATCGGGACTATCATTTTTTCGAAAAATACTCCGGGGAGAGCGCGAGAGGGGCAGCGCCCCTCCCGCGCGTGGCGACGCGCCTTGGCGCGGCGCAATTCCGCCTGATCTGGGCGCTTTGGGAACGGTATTTCCTTGAGCAGAGGTCAACAGGCGACCATGGTCAGAAGGTCGTAATCGGCCACCATGTCGCCCCCCTCGTCGAGCACTTTGACGTACCAACGAACTTCGCCATAATCCGCGTTTCGAGGCGTCTTTTTCCTGACCGTCAGATGCACGCGGATTGCGGTATCCGGCGGCAGCGGCTTCAGAAATCGCAGATTGTCGAGCCCGGTGTTGGCCAGGACCGGCCCTTCGGCCGGATCGACGAAGAGCCCTGCGGCAAAGGCGAGGATCAGGTATCCGTGCGCGACCCGGCCCGGAAAGAACGGATTGCGCGCGGCGGCGGCCTGGTCAAGATGCGCGTAGAACCGATCACCGGTAAAATCCGCGAAATGCTCGATGTCTTCCATGGTTATCCGGCGCGGGGCGGTCACCAGCGTTTCGCCGATCTCCAGGTCATAAAAACGGCGCGTGAACGGATGCGCGGGACCGGGTCGTTCGGTGGCGCCGGGCACGAATGGCCCTGCGACAGCGGTCAGCATATCGGGGCTGCCCTGCACGGCGGTGCGCTGCATGTAATGCATCACGCCGCGCAGGCCGCCCAGTTCTTCGCCGCCACCCGCGCGCCCCGGACCGCCGTGGATCATATGCGGCATCGGCGCGCCGTGACCGGTGGACTGGGCCATCGACACACGGTCGTTAATGTAAACCCGCCCGTTCCAGGCCGCGATGCCAAGCGTCAGGGCGCGGGCGGTGTCGGCATCGTGGGTGATGACCGAGGTCACCAGGCTGCCGCCGCCGCGGTTGGCCAGTGCGATGGCGTGATCGAGGTCACGGTAGCCCATGATGGTCGAGACCGGGCCGAAGGCTTCGGTGTCGTGCACCCGCGCCGCGGTGTCGGGGGTTTCGCAGTGATAGAGCATCGGCGGCAGGAAGGCGCCGCGCGCCGCATCGGCGCCGTCAACTTCGAAATCCGTCGGATCCCCGATGACACGGCTGGCCTCGGCCCCGATCAACGCCGCCTTCGCCAACACATCGTCGCGCTGCGCAGTCGAGATCAGCGCCCCCATGCGGGTGGTCTTCAGCCGCGGGTCGCCGATGGTCACACCCGCCAGACGGTCCTTCAGCGCCGCGATCACCGGCTCGACCTGCGCCTCGGGGGCGATGATGCGGCGGATGGCGGTGCATTTCTGGCCCGCCTTGGTGGTCATTTCGCGCAGGACTTCTTTGACAAAGAGGTCGAACTCGGGTGTGCCCGGCACCGCGTCGGGGCCCATGATCGAGGCGTTCAGGCTGTCCTGTTCGGCAGTGAACCGGGTCGATGCGGCCAGTATGCGTGGGGTCGACCGCAGCATCAGCGCGGTGTGCGCGGACCCAGTAAACGCAACCACATCCTGAGCCCCCAGATGGTCGAGCATATCGCCCAGGCCTCCGGTCACCAGCTGCAGCGCGCCCGGCGGCAGGATGTCTGCCTCGATGATCATGCGCACGCAGGCCTCGGTCACATAGGCACTGGAAGTTGCGGGTTTGACGATGGCCGGCACCCCGGCCAGGATCGTCGGTGCCAACTTCCCCAGCATGCCCCAGACCGGGAAGTTATACGCGTTGATGTGCACCGCCACGCCGGTCAGCGGCACGGCGATGTGCTGGCCCAGAAAGCTGCTGTCGCGGCTGAGCATCTCGGTCGCGCCGTCCACATAGACCTGCGCGTCGGGCATCTCGCGCCGGCCCTTCGAGGCGATCACGAAGACTGTGCCGATCCCCCCGTCGATGTCGAACTTGTGGTCGCCAAGCGTAGCACCGGTGTCATAGGATTGCTCGTAAAGCTCGACCTTTCGGTCGGTGAGATAAAGCGCCAGCGCCTTGAGCATTCGGGCCCGGTCGTGAAAGGTCAGCGCCCTGAGCGCTGGGCCCCCGACCTGCCGCGCGTGATCCAGCATGCCCTGAGCCTCGAGCCCGTCGTTGCCGACGCGGGCAATCACCGCGCCGGTCACGGCGCTGGCAACGGTGCGCGCGCCGGGGCCGGGGGCGACCCAGTGGCCGATGGCAAAACTTGCGACATCTCGGATGGTCATGGCGGCCTCGCGGGGATGGACACTGGGTTTTTATTGACCAACCGGTCGGTTTATGCAAGCACGTTACCGAACCGGCGGCCACAGAGCGAGGCATGGCTGAGATGAGCCTGACACCGAAACAGCGCGCCGAAAAATCGGCCCGCGCCATGTGGGGCGGCGACCGGGCAAGTGCTGGCATGGGCATGAGCATTGTCGATGTCGACGAGGGCAGCGCCACGCTGACCAAGACGGTTCTGGGCGAAGACGTTAACGGCCACGGCATCTGTCACGGCGGCGTCATCTTTTCACTGGCCGACAGCGCATTCGCGTTTGCGTGCAACAGCCGCAACCAGGCCACGGTCGCCCAGCACAACACGATCAGCTTTATCGCGCCCGCGCAGGCAGGCGACCGCCTGACCGCCATCGCGCGCGAGGTCAGCCTGACCGGGCGTAACGGGCTTTACGACGTCGCGGTGACCAATCAGGACGGTGTTATGATCGCCCAGATGCGCGGCGCCTCGCGGGCTGTGGGGGGGCGAAATTTCGACGAAGAGGGCGCTGCATGAAAGACCTGACACCGGCCAGATCCGACCTCGACCCGATCGAAATCGCCTCGCGGGACGAGATTGAGGCCCTGCAACTTGAACGCCTGAAATGGTCGCTGGCGCACGCCTATGGCAACGTGCCCTTCTACCGGAACCGGTTCGATGCGGCGGGCGTGCATCCCGATGATGTAACGTCCCTGGCTGATCTGGAGAAATTCCCCTTCACCCACAAACAGGACCTGCGCGACGCCTATCCCTTTGGCATGTTCGCAGTGCCGCGTGACAGACTTTTCCGCATCCATGCCTCGTCGGGCACCACCGGCCAGCCCACGGTCGTGGGATACACCCGGGCTGATGTTGATATGTGGGGCGATATGGTGGCCCGAAGCTTGCGCGCCGCGGGCGTGCGTCCGGGCGACATGGTTCATAACGCCTATGGTTACGGGCTTTTTACCGGCGGGTTGGGGGCCCATCAGGGGATCGAGAAACTGGGCGCCTGCGTGGTGCCGGTCTCGGGCGGGATGACCGAGCGTCAGGTGACCCTGATCAATGATTTCAAGCCACAGGCGATCACGGTGACGCCGTCCTATATGCTTAATATTCTTGAACAATTCAACGCGGCCGGGCTCGACCCGCGCGCCACGTCGCTGAACGTCGGGATCTTTGGGGCCGAACCCTGGACGAACGCCATGCGCCGCGAGGTTGAAGAGTCTTTCGATATGCACGCGGTCGATATCTACGGGCTCTCGGAAATTCTTGGCCCCGGTGTCGCCAATGAATGCGTTGAAACCAAAGACGGGCTGCACATCTGGGAAGACCATTTCTATCCCGAGATCATCGACCCGAATACCGGTGATTTGCTGCCCGACGGCGAAATCGGCGAGCTGGTGTTCACTACGCTCACCAAGCAGGCGCTGCCGATGATCCGCTACCGGACGCGCGACCTGACGCGGCTTATGGCGGGCACGGCGCGGTCGATGCGGCGGATGGAAAAGATCACCGGCAGGTCGGACGACATGATCATCCTGCGCGGCGTCAACGTCTTCCCGACCCAGATCGAGGAACAATTGATGCGGTTCGATGCGCTGGCCCCGTATTTCCAGATCGAACTTGTCAAGGCCGGGCGCATGGATGCGATGCGCGTTCACGTTGAACCCAAGCCGGGCAGCGACGGGGCCGAAGCGGGTCGATTGCTGTCGGATCGGGTCAAGCGCGTCGTGGGTGTCAGCGCCGAGGTCATCGTAGGCGCCCCTGGCAGCGTCGAGCGCAGCCAGGGCAAAGCCCGGCGCGTGATCGACAATCGCGGCACCTAGGCGTATGGCCCGCACGCAGGCCAGCGATCATGCCGCCAAGCGCGCGCAGATCCTGCGCGTCGCGGCACGGGTCTTTGCCACGCATGGCTATCACGGCGCGTCGATGGCGCAGGTGGCCGCGGGATGCGGCATTTCGAAGGGCAACATTTATCACTATTATTCCGGCAAGGACGCGCTGCTTTTCGATGTGCTGGAGAGCTATCTGAAAGGCCTGCGGGACCGGATTACGGGGCTGAACCTGACCGGGATGGGGGCCGAGGAGGGGCTTCGGCGGCTGATATTCGAGGTTCTGCGCGCTTATCAGGGGTCCGACAATGAACATCAGGTTCAGATATCCGCGCTGGACGAGCTGCCGCGCGCCCGTTCGGCGGTTTTGCGGGGCTATCAGCGTGATCTGGTCGCGGCGATGAGTTCGGCGCTAGGCGCCGCCCGGCCCGAGGTGTTCTACCGCGATGACGCGCGATTGCGCGCTGCGACGATGTCGGTCTTCGGGATGCTCAACTGGTATTTCATGTGGAATAGCGGTGCCGGGGCTGCGGCGCGGGACGCTTATGCCGGGCTGGTCGCCGATCTGACGCTTGGCGGGGTCGGGGCGATTGGCCAAGCGCCGGTCGCGTCTGCGCAGACCTAACCGTCGTAGGTCACGACCAGATAATCGGTGACCGGATACGACTGGCACGACAGTATATATCCACGCGCCACCTCGTCGTCCTGCAACGCGTGGTTGGCCTGCATTTCAACCTCGCCTTCAACCAGTCGGCACCGACAGGACGAACAAACTCCGGCGCGACAGGCAAAGGGCACGTCCAGATCATGCGCAAGGGCGGCTTCCAGCACCGAGGTCCGGGCGTTAATTTCCACCGCCTGCGTTGCGCCATCGAGCGTGATCCGCGCCCTGGTGACAGGCCGCGCCCCGGCGCGTTTGGTGATGCGCCGTTTGGGCAGGCGACCGGGCTGGGCGCTGGTGAAAAGTTCGAACCGGATCGCCCCGGGCGGCATGCCTGCAGCCTTCAGCGCCTCGGCCACGCCCAGCATCATCGGTTCGGGACCGCAGATATACGCGGTGACCGCCGAGGCCACATCGACCCAGGCGTCAAACAGGGCCGCGCATTTCGCCGGATCGAGCCGCCCGGTGAAGAGGTCAATTTCCTGCGCGTCGGTCTTGAGCATGTGAACCAAACTGAATCGCCCCATATAGGCGTTTTTCAGGTCCTCAAGCTCTTCGCGGAACATGATCGTGTTTACGGCGCGGTTGGCGTAGACCAGCGTAAAAGTGGCCTGCGGGTCGCGGGCCAGACCGGCGCCGATCAGCGACAGGATCGGGGTGATGCCCGACCCCGCCGCGAAGGCCAGAAAATGACCGCCGTCGCGCGGGTTGGGGTCGGCGAACCTGCCCTGCGGGGCCATTGCCCGGATCCGGTCTCCGGGCTTCAGCACATCGTTTGCCCAGGACGAAAATGCGCCCCCCTCGACCCGCTTGACGGCGACTTTCAGCGGTCCGCCGGGGGCTGTGCAGATCGAATAATTGCGGCGCAGATCGATGCCCTCGACGGTTTGGCGAAAGGTCAGATACTGGCCCGGCGTGAAGACGAATTTCGCGGGATCGTCGGGCGCGAGCGTCAGTTCGACCGCATCGCGGATAGTCTTGCGGACGGCGGTGACGGTCAGATCGTGAAAGCGGGGCATGGGCGGGCCATCAGATGCATTTGAAGTAGTCAAAGGGTTCCAGACAATCGTCGCACCGCCATTGCGCCTTGCAGGGGGTCGATCCGAACTGGCTGATCTTGCTTAAGTTTTTCGACGCGCAGCGCGGACAGACCTCGGGACCTCCGGCGGGCGCGGGCGGCGCGATGCCATAGGCGGCCAGGTTGGCGCGGCCTCGGGCCGTGATCCAGTCGGTGGTCCAGGGCGGCGACAATTGTTGGGTCAGGCGGATGTTGCTAAGACCCCGGTCGCGCAGTGCGGTCTCGATATCCAGAGCGATGATCCTTGTCGCCGGACAGCCCGAATAGGTCGGCGTGACCGCGACGCTCAGCACGTCGCCGTCCCAGGCCACATCGCGGATCACGCCCAGATCCACGAGGCCGATGGCCGGGATCTCGGGATCGGGGATCTGGGCAAGCCAGTCCCATATGCGCGCCACGCCGGGGCGGGTCAGCGTCACCATGTGGCCCCCGGATAGGCACGCTGAAGCCATTGCATCGAACTGAGCAGATGGCCCAGATGTTCGGAATGCCGCGCCCCGGTCTTGCCGCCCAGATGGGCAAACTCGCCGTCGGGTACGCGCAGGGTTGCCTGGTCCAGATGGGCGCGCACGACGCTGTCCCATTCGGGCCGCAGGCTGGCCGGGTCAGGGCCAACACCCGACGCGGCAATCTTGGCGTCGGTCGCGTCGGCGGCAAACATCTCGCCGGTATAAGGCCAGAGCACATCCAGGGCCGCCTGCATCCGATCGTGGCTTACATTTGTGCCGTCGCCAAGCGCGACCACGATGCCGCCGGACCTGTCGAGGTGATAGGTCGCCTCTTTCACCGACTTCGCCGCAATCGCGGCGACCCGGTCGTCGCTTGATCGCGCCAGCGCCGCCAGTTGCGCCTTGTTGAAGGCGTCAAACAGGAACTGCCGGGTGATCGTATGGGCAAAATCGGTGTTGGGTCGTTCGGCCAGCAGCAGGTTCCGAAACGCGCCCGCGTCGCGCAAGAACGCCAGATCATCGGCGCTGCGGCCCTTGCCCTCGACCGCGCCCGCCAGTCCCAGCCACAGCTGCGTCTGGCCGATCAGGTCCAGCCCGACGTTGGCCATGGCGATGTCTTCTTCCAGCGCCGGCGCATGGCCGCACCATTCGCCGACCCGTTGACCGAGGATCAGCGTCGTGTCGCCCAACCGCAACAAATATTCGAAAAGTGCTGTTTCATTGCCCATCACATGGCCCCGACATCGTCCGGAAGTTCGAAAAACGACGGGTGGCGATAGACCTTGTCGTTCGACGGATCAAACATCGGGCCCTTGTCACCGGGGCTGGAGGCGGCGATATGCGCGGCCTGCGCTACCCAGATCGACACGCCTTCGTTGCGTCTTGTGTAGACATCGCGGGCGTGCCTGATCGCCATTTCGGCATCCGGCGCGTGCAGGCTGCCGACATGGCGATGGCTGAGACCATGTTGGCCGCGGATAAATACTTCCCAAAGGGGCCATTCGGCTTGCACGTCGCTCATTGGGCGGCCTCGGGTGCGGCGGCATTCTTCGCGGCATGGGCCATCATCGCCTCGCGCACCCACGCACCCTGGTCCCAGGCTTGGCGCTGGGCTTCGATGCGGTCGTGGCTCATCGGGCCGTTGCCGCGCAGAACCTCGCGAAATTCGCCCCAATCGGGTTCGCAATAGACATAATGCCCGGTCGCCTCGTTCCATTTCAGGTCGGGATCGGGGATCGTCAGGCCCAGAAACTCGGCCTGCGGCGCGGTCTGATCGACGAACTTCTGCCGGAGTTCGTCGTTCGAGTTCATCTTTATTCTCCAGGCCATCGACTGCGCCGAATGCACGCTGTCTTTGTCGGACGGCCCAAACATCATCAGCGCCGGATACCAGAACCTGTCGAGCGCATCCTGCGCCATCGCCCGTTGCGCGTCCGAGCCGCCCACCATTTTCATCATGATGTCGAAACCCTGACGCTGGTGAAAGGATTCTTCCTTGCAAATCCGAACCATAGCCCGCGCGTACGGGCCGAACGATGTGCGTTGCAGCGGCACCTGATTCATGATCGCCGCCCCGTCAACCAGCCAGCCGACCGCGCCCATATCGGCCCAGGTCAGCGTCGGATAGGCAAAGATCGAACTGTATTTCATCCGCCCATCCAGCAGCATTTCGGTCATCTCGTCGCGGGTCACGCCCAGGGTTTCGGCGGCGCAGTAAAGATAGAGGCCATGGCCCGCCTCGTCCTGCACCTTGGCCAGCAGAATGGCCTTGCGTTCCAGCGTCGGCGCGCGGCTGATCCAGTTGCCCTCGGGCAGTTGGCCGACGATCTCGGAATGCGCGTGCTGGCCGATCTGGCGGATCAGGTTCTTGCGATAGCCCTCGGGCATCCAATCTTTGGGTTCGATCTTTTCCCCGGCGTCGATGCGGGCCTGAAAAGCGGCCTCTTGCGGGCTCATTTCGGCAAGGGTTTTGGGGCCGGTGCCGGTCGACTTAACGTCCTGTGCGTACATCTCAGACCCTTTCCAAGATCAGGGCAACGCCCTGGCCGACGCCTACGCACATGGTGCACAGCGCGTATCGACCCTGGCGGCGGTGAAGTTCAAATGTTGCGGTGGTGGCCAGCCGCGCGCCCGACATGCCCAAGGGATGACCAAGCGCAATCGCCCCGCCGTTCGGGTTCACATGCCCGGCGTCGTCGGGCAGGCCCAGATCACGCAAGACCGCCAGCGCCTGCGCGGCAAACGCCTCGTTCAGTTCGATCAGGTCGATCTGGCCCAGCGTCAGCCCGGCCCGGTCCAGCACTTTGCGCACGGCGGGCACCGGGCCAATGCCCATCACCCGCGGCTCGACCCCGGCAGCGACGCAGGCAACGACCCGGGCCTTGGGGGTCAGACCGTTGGCTTTTGCCGCCGATTCCGAGGCGACGATCAACGCCGCAGCCCCGTCGTTGACGCCGCTGGCGTTTCCGGCGGTGACCGTCATGTCAGTGCCGTTTATGCCCTTGAGACCCGCCAGTTTTTCGGCCGTTGTGCCCGGGCGCGGGTGTTCGTCGGCGTCGATGACAATCGCGCCGCCGCGCTTGTGCGCGATCGTCACCTGGGTGATCTCGTCGGCAAAAACGCCAGCGGCCTGGGCGGTGGCGTAGCGTGCTTGCGAGCGGGCCGCGAAGGCGTCCTGATCGGCGCGCGAAATACCCCAGTCGGCCGCCACGTTATCGGCCGTTTCGGGCATCGCGTCAGCGCCATATGCCGCCTTCATCTTCGGGTTCACGAAACGCCAGCCTATGGTGGTGTCGTAAACCGCATTGGCGCGCGAAAACCCGGCCTCGGCCTTGGGCATTACGAAAGGCGCGCGGGTCATGCTTTCGACGCCGCCGGCGATCATCAGGTCGCCGTCGCCGGCCCGGATCGCGCGCGCCGCCGCCCCGACCGCATCAAGCCCCGAGGCGCAGAGCCGGTTGATCGTGGTTCCAGGCACCGATGTCGGCAGCCCGGCCAGCATGGCCGCCATGCGCGCCACATTGCGGTTGTCTTCTCCCGCCTGATTGGCGCAGCCCAGAATGACGTCGTCGACGCTGGCCCAGTTCACCTGTCCGTTGCGCGCCATGAGCGCCGCGATCGGCACGGCGGCCAGGTCATCGGTTCGGACCTGCGCCAGCGCCCCGCCATAGCGCCCGATCGGGGTGCGCTGTGCGTCGCAAATGAATGCCTGGGTCATGAGTTTTCTCGGTTTTTGCGCGTCGGATCGACCATAGCAGAAAAAGCATCACAGAAAAACAACAAAAATGAAGAATTATGTGATGCTTTTGGTGGCGAAACCGGCGAGCTCCGCCAGCCCCGCCTCGCGTGCCCTTACGGCGTCGGTCATTTCCGAAAGCGGGCCGCGTTGATCGGCAAGCCCGGCCGACACGGCGCGGTTGGCCGCAGGGGTCAGCGCCAGATATGACCGCGCAAAAGCGACCCGCGCCGCTGCCCCCGGCCAAGCGTCCGGCAGCGCCTCGTCCGGCAGGCGCGGGTCGGCCAGGACGATCGCCCGATAGTCGTGGACCAGCATCAGCCGCGCCGCCAGCTGCGCCATATCCGGGGCGTCGACAAAGGCCACAAAGTCTTGAAGCGACGCCAGAAAATCTTGATAGGCGCGGGCGTGGCGCGCCAGGTCCCAAAGCCCCGCCGCCCAGTCTTTCAGGCTGGCGGTCGCGGTCGCCGGTGTCGCAAGGAATGTCAGCGCATCCCCCGCCAGTCCCGCCAGATGGCCCGGCGCAATGACGTGTCCCGCTCCGATCCGGGCAAAACCCTGACGCGTCAGCCCGGCCTGACAGTCGGCATCGGCAACATATGCCACGACCCAGTCGCGCGCATTTGGCGCGGGCCCGAATATGACCTGCGAGGCAGCCGCAAACTCGGCCCGCGCCGCTTTGGTCAGCTGATAGAAACTGCGCCGCCCGTTCCGTTCGCCGACCAGTTGATCGGCCGCAACCAGCCGCGACACGGCAGTGCGCACCAGCGATTCGCTCAAGCCCACGGTCCCGCAAAGGTCGATCAGCGCGCCCATCCACAAGGCCCCGCCGCGTGGCTCGACCACGTCACCGTAGACCGTGACGATAAAGCGCGCGGCGTGGGGCGGGGCCGCGCGCGCCGAACCGGGCAGCGGAAATTTGAGTTGGTTAGCCGACTTGGTCAAAGCCACGGATCCGTCACGCCTTGGTTCTTGCCCCTTGCGCACCTAGCACAGCCCAAGCCCTGCTGACAAAGTTTCGCCGGACTTGCGAGCGCCGAGCCGAACGCCTAGCCTACCGGCAGACGAAACATGGGGTTCCGAATTGGGCTGCGACGATGTTACGTAAACTGTTCATTCTCTTGGCCATTTGCGCGGGGTCGGCGACAGCCCAGACACCTTTTGCAGCCTTCGACGGGGCCAGCGAGCCGGTGCTGAACGACCCCCACGACCTGACCATTGGTCCCGACGGGCTGCTTTATATCGCCGACAAGCTGGCCGGCGAAATAGTTGTGATGGACCCAGACACGCTGGAGGTTGTGCGCCGTTTTGGCGATGGCCGCCTGCCCGGCGTGCGCGACATATCGTTTGGCCGCGACGGCGAGGCGGTGGTCGCGGTGTCCGATCTGAGCGCCATTGCAATCTTTGACTTTCCCGGCCACCGCCCCGAAATGCGCAACTTTTTCTCGGGATTTCCGCGCACCGAAGGCGTTTTGGCGCATTCGAACGGGCGCTATTACGTTATGGCCTCAGGCCTCGGCGAACTGGTGATGCTTGACCCCAAAGGCGATGTCAAAGCGGTCGGCGGACATCCGGGCGCGCATGACGTGGCCGAGGCCCCGGACGGGTCGATCTGGGTCGCCGACAACGCGCAGCGGCGGCTGGTGCGCTATTCGACCAGCCTCAGACTGTTGCAGGTGCTCGATGGGCCCGAATATGGGTTTCTCGGGCCTCGATATCTGGCAGTTGATGATTTTGGTCGTCTGATCGTTGCCGATCAGGACGCGCATCGAGTGCTGCTGATCGACCCGGTGGCCGAGCGGCTGATCGGGGTGATCGGCGACGGCGAACCGGGGCACGGTCCGGGTAAGTTCGACGACCCGGAAGGCGTCGCTGTACAGGGCACGCGCTACTTTATTTCGGACAGCGACAACAACCGAATTGTTCGTTACGTTGTCGTTCTGAACTGAAAAGCAGACCGGGCCGAGCGATGGCAGACGAACGGGTAATCCTTTGTTTTGGCGACAGTAACACCCATGGCACCATGGCCATGTCGGGCCTTGACTCGATGGACCGCTATCCGCGCGGACAGCGCTGGCCTGATGTGATGGCTGCGGCCCTTGGTCCGGGCTGGGTGGTGCTGGCCGAAGGGCATCCGGGCCGCACCACCGTTCACGACGACCCGCTGGAAGGCGGGCACCGTAGCGGCGCCCAGGCACTGCCGGTGCTTTTGGACACGCACCGCCCGATCGATCTGGTGGTCATCTTGCTGGGCACCAATGACCTGAAAGCGCGGTTCTCGATGACTCCTGGGGATGTGTCGCGCGGGATGGAACAATTGCTTTTGATCATCGCCGCGTCGTCCGCCGGACCCGGCGGTGCAGCCCCGCGCGCGCTGGTGGTGTCGCCAGCGCCGATTTCCGAGGTCGGATTTCTGGCCGAGATGTTTCACGGCGGGGCTGCCAAATCGCGGGCGCTGGCCGCGTCGCTGGCCGATGTTGCCGACCGCTACGGTGCCGCGTTCTGGGACGCCGGCGAGGTGGGCGCAGTTGACGCGGGCGAAGGCATTCACCTGACCTTGCACGCCCAACAAGCGATCGGCACCGCCCTTGCCGAAAAACTGCGCGGTGTTTTTTCAGTCGCGGGCATGGAATGACCGATCAGATCAGCGGCTTGGGCCAAAACGCGCTGGATTTTCTCGACGCGCTGAAAGCCAACAACAACCGGGACTGGTTTGCCGAAAACAAGGCGCGGTTCGAAGATGATGTTAAGGTGCCGGCGCTGGCGCTGGCTGATCAGATAACAGCCGGGCTTGCGGCGCTGACCGGGGAACGGCAGAAGGCAAAACTGTTCCGTATTCACCGCGATCTGCGTTTCTCAAAGGACAAAACGCCCTACAACACCCACATTCACATCGCCTGGTCCGACGCTAATACCACCGAGCGGAATGCCTGACTCACGTTGGGGATTCCCAAGCGGTCCGATCTCTGACTCAATGTGGTGAACCAATGAGGTTCGCCATGGCAGCGCCTATCGACTTACGGAACGATTTTGACAGCGTCTCACTGC
>JAKZRT010000077.1:0-2748 GCA_047518005.1 Brevirhabdus sp. | reverse complement strand
CGACGCGACCGACCGGCGCCCTGTGGACAAGTGGACAGCCGCTCCGCGACCGACCACTTCCCCACAGGGCCAGAAACCGCAACAGAAGCGGTCAACTCATATGGTACATAAACCGGTCAACTCAGAATGTTCTCGACAGTCCGAGTAACGACGATCGACCTGCCCCCGACAAAGAAACGCCCCAAGGCGGTGCCCCGGGACGCAGTTCGGAACTGGCACAACTACTTGGGAGAATGCTTTTCGGGGGCAATGCCCGCCGTTAAATGAAACTACGCAAACGCGCCATTGTGCTAGCGCTACCACCACCCTGCCATAACGACCAGAATATTCAAGCACTATCGCCCGCAACACGGCGCTTTTCAGTCTGCGCAGGCTCACGTATAAAGCCTCGAGAACGCAACGCCCGCGTCAGACGGGTGGCGGCAAGCGATCGAGGACCACATGACAAAGAAACCCCACGAAGCCGACGTCGCCTTCATTCAGGCCCTGGCCGAGTTGCTCCGCGACAATGACCTGGCCGAGATCGAGGTCAATCGCGACTATGGCGACAGCGACAGCCTAAAGGTCCGGGTCAGCCGCGTGGGTCCGTCGGCAGCGTATCAGGTGGCCGTGCCGCAGGCAGTCCCAGGCCCCATGCCCGCCGTTTTCGCGCCGACATCCGGCGGCGCTGCCCCCACCGCAGGCCCGGCTGACGCCGACGACCCGGCCAACCACCCTGGTGCCGTAAACTCGCCGATGGTCGGCACCGTTTATATGCAGACCGAACCCGGATCGGCACCATTTGTCAGCGTCGGCGCGCAGGTCAGCGAGGGCGACACGGTCCTGATCATCGAAGCAATGAAGACCATGAACCATATCCCTGCGCCGCGATCAGGCACAGTCAAACGCATTCTGGTCGGCGACGGTGATCCGGTCGAATTTGGCGCCCCTCTGATGATCATCGAATAGGCAAGGGCCCGTGTTCGACAAAATCCTGATTGCCAACCGAGGCGAGATCGCGCTGCGTATCATCCGTGCCTGCCGGGAAATGGGCATCGCATCGGTCGCGGTGCATTCCACTGCCGATGCTGACGCGATGCATGTGCGCATGGCCGACGAAGCGATCTGTATCGGCCCGCCGTCCTCGACCCACAGTTATCTTTCCTTCCCCGCCATCATCTCGGCCTGCGAAATTACCGGCGCACAGGCGATCCATCCGGGTTATGGCTTTCTCTCGGAAAATGCCAAGTTTGTGCAGATCGTCGAAGACCACGGCATCACCTTTATCGGTCCCACGGCCGAGCATATCCGCGTCATGGGCGACAAGATCACCGCCAAGGAAACCATGATCGATCTGGGTGTGCCCTGCGTGCCAGGCTCGCCAGGCGGTGTGCCGACAGTTGACGAAGCGTTGAAGATCGGGCGCGAGTTTGGCTATCCGGTAATCGTCAAGGCCACCGCGGGCGGCGGCGGGCGGGGCATGAAGCTGGCGCAGTCCGAAGCGGACATGGAAACCGCATTCCGCACCGCGCGCGCCGAGGCCAAATCGGGCTTTGGCAATGACGAAGTTTATATCGAAAAATATTTGCAAAAACCCCGCCATATCGAAATTCAGGTCTTTGGCGACGGTAAGGGCAGGGCCGTGCATCTGGGTGAGCGCGACTGCTCGCTGCAACGCCGCCACCAGAAAGTGTTCGAAGAGGCGCCGGGCCCGGCCATCACCCCCAAGATGCGCGCCGAAATCGGCAAGACCTGCGCCGATGCCGTGGCTCAGATCGATTATATCGGCGCTGGCACCATTGAATTTCTCTACGAAGACGGCGAATTCTTTTTCATCGAAATGAATACCCGCCTCCAGGTCGAACACCCGGTCACCGAAGCGGTGTTCGGCGTCGACCTGGTGCGCGAGCAAATCCGTGTGGCGGCCGGTCTGCCGATGTCGTTCGCGCAAGATGATTTGGCCGTCAACGGCCATTCGATCGAGGTCCGTATCAACGCCGAGAAACTGCCCGGATTCACCCCCAGCCCCGGACGCATCTCGCAATATCATGCGCCGGGTGGTCTGGGCGTGCGGATGGACGCCGCGATCTATGACGGCTATTCCATCCCGCCCTATTACGACAGCCTGATCGGCAAGCTGATCGTCCATGGCCGCGACCGCCCCGAGGCGCTGGCCCGGCTCAGCCGTGCCCTCGGCGAGCTGATCATCGACGGCATCGACACCACGGTGCCGCTTTTCCCCGAACTCCTGGCCCACGAGGCGATCCAGACCGGAAATTACGACATTCACTGGCTGGAAAAATGGCTCGATGCGAATGGGTGACCGATCCGTGAAGAGGTACGGTGCAACCGCTGGCGCAGGTATTTGAAAAAGCAATGAAAAGCCGGACTGCTACCTATTTCATTTTTTCGCAAGCACTGGACCATCAATTGGACCGGGATAGGCTGAATTGATGAGCCAGAAGACTGGCTTGAGCTGACACCATCTGGAAAAACTCGCGCGCTGTTGCAGCCGATCCTGGCGCGACTTAGGCGGCCCAACGCCGCGGCTTCACCCGCAAGACCGCCAATCGCTGTTACGGCGCCGTTCAACTGGGCGACCAAAAACATCGAGGTACCCCTGCGGAATGCGAGTGGCGATGGCGCAAGAATCTGGATACCATGGTCAAAGAACTCCAAAGATTGATGATCTGGAGCCTTAGTGTCTGATTCAAAACTCTACGCATGATTACAATGCCTTGCAATTTTACGCGTGAGGGTTCTGATATG
>JAKZRT010000076.1:0-6784 GCA_047518005.1 Brevirhabdus sp. | reverse complement strand
CGCCCGGCCTGCGGGTCGATGTGATGGCCTTGGGACCAAGGGGCGAGATCTGGGTGGTTGAGTGCAAATCGAGTCGCGCCGATTTCGCCGCGGACACCAAGTGGCAGGGATACCTGGAGTGGTGCGATCGGTTTTTCTGGGCCGTCGATGCCGATTTTCCGGTGGAGATTTTGCCGGAGGAAACCGGGCTTATCATCGCTGACGCCTATGACGCCGAGATCATCCGGATCGGTCCCGAGGCGCCGTTGGCCGCGGCCCGCCGAAAAGTCATGACGCGCAAATTTGCCCGTCATGCTGCGGTCAGGGCCCAGGCCGCCCGCGACCCCGCGGTCATCGCGCTTACGGCTTGATCTTTACCGTCCGCGCCCGTTCGGCGGCGGCGCGAATTTCCTCGGCAATCTCGATCGCTTCGTCGGGCTCGAAATCCATCGGAACTTCGATGCCCTGCGCTTCGATAAAAAGCCGTACCATACCCTTCGAAGTAGGCCCGATCTGCAGGTTTGCTTCAAGGTCACTTTCGCTGTCGATGCCCATTGATGCCTCGCTATCAAGGCTGGCGGTTTAGCCAGTGACGCCACCGATTTCAACCGCTTTGGACGTTTCGATGCCCCTCGGACCGGTACCTTTTCCCCATCGCTGGCCGAAAATTCGACCAAAATGGCAAAATATTCCTGCATCTCACGGCTATATTTTGTAATAATATTTCGTTTTTCTACTAAAACTGGTTAAACCGTCAAAATGTGGTTGACCGACGCCCCATACAGCCGAGAAATTCCCGGCCAGCAGCACGTGCTGCGCAATAACCCCTAACGGGACAGGAGAGTGATCCATGATGGATAACGCAAAAAAACCATTGCGTCACTGACGGACATTGGCATTGCGCTACTGGCGCTTGCGATTGTCGCTTCGTTACTTGTCGGTGCCAACAATATGGCGTTTCTCGGAGACGTGGTGGGCAACATCACGGCTTTGGTCAGCGAGCTTGGCGGTGCCGGACTTGCGGGTCTGATCGCACTTGGCGTGGTTCTCTGGTTGTTCCAGAACCGCTGATGCCAGCGTGAAGTAACCTCCTCCGGCAAGGGGCAAGACGATGAACAAGTTCATGACCATGATGGGCAACCTGACGGCCATGTTCCTGCGGGTAACCGAGGCAGGTTTCGCGTTGGTCGCGTTCATCGTTCTGGTCTATATCTTGCTGGGGGAGGATGCCGGGCCCTACGTCATCTCGGTTGTAACCAATCTGATCCTGTTGGTTGGTGCCGTTACCGCCCAGGCGCTTGTCGGGATCGCGATTGTGCTGGGGCTGGTCTATTTGCTCAAGACGCGCGGTCGGTCGGGCTGAAAGTCGGAAATGAAACAGCGCGCCGGTTCACTGGTATTGGACCAGTAGCCATTCTCCATACGACTTTCGCCCTTCTGACATAACCAGCGCACGGTCGAGGTCGTGCATCGATTCGAGATCTTCGATGCCCGAAAATTCCTGCGTATCAGCATGCATGATGCTGGTTTGCGCGCCGTCAGGCAATCGCGCGAGCAGCGCCTCGCGCGCGGTCGTGTTGCCGACCAGTCTTCCGTCGTGCAGCTCGACGATCAGGGTCGCACCTCGCAACGCCTGGAGGAGCGGCGCGGTAAGCAGGTCAAACTCGGCACCTTCGATGTCGCAAAGGACCAGCATGTCCGGAGGTTCTGCGTTGATTTCACTCAGCTGCCGCGCTACCGAGGCGTCTGCCCGGCCACGGATAATCACCCGATCGCTCAACGCGTTCAGCGCAGCGTTGGCCGCAACTGCACTCTGGCCCTTTTCCGTGATCTCAAAACAGATACTTCGTTGGCAATATCCGGCCATCAACGGCCCCAGCGACATATATCCGTCAGCCGCGCCAAAGACGATCAGATCGCGGAAGGGCGCCGCCGCCCGAATCGCAGCAACGACAGGAGGTTCGTACAATCCGAGTATCTTCAGGCCAAGTTCGCCGCGCGATACATTTGAATTTCCGTCCAGCACAAGACCTTTGTAGGCGCCTCGCTGGACAATCCCCGAATGCCGCAGAAATATTTCGTTGGCCAGCATTTTTCGCCGCTGTTTGGTAGTCGCCTTGGTCACCGCATTCCAAAGATTTCGCATTTGGGTACTCCGATCGGATGAACACCGTAGGGCCTGAGCGGGGCGATGAAAACCGCAATTTCGTCGCCAGCCAGCAGGTGGAAAACTGCGCGATGGGGTTCGCAATTCCTGCACTCGGCGCTGTGGTAATTTCCTTGCATTTGGGACCTACCAACGTTACTTCGCGGCTCACGTGCCGCCTTAGCTCAGTTGGTCAGAGCGCTGGATTGTGGATCCAGAGGTCCCCTGTTCAAGCCAGGGAGGCGGTACCATCTTCCGGCATCAATTTCGCGATCCCTCGCCCTGGATGACGACGATGATCTTGCCGAAGGCCTTGCCGTCCAACTGGCGGCGCAGGGCTTTTGGCGCGTCTTCCAATCTGACGCGGCTGTCGATTACCGGCCGGACCGCACCGCTTGCGATCTGGGGCAGGATGGCAGCCAGCGCTTTCGGGCTTTGATCGACGCCAAGGAACGCAATGCGCCTGTTGCTGCGCAGCCCGATCAGGGCGCCTGCGATCAAGATATTCAGAATGACCGGCACCGCGCCGCCGACCGCCCAATAGGTGCCGCCTGGTGCCAGCGCCGCCGCAACGTGGCGCGCCGGCCGGGTGGCGATCACGTCCAGGATCCGGTCCCATTTCTGGCCCGACGCCGAAAAATCGACGCGCGCAAAGTCGACCGTCAGGTCGGCGCCCAGTTCAGCCAGAGCCTCGAGTTTTTCGGCGCGGTCGACGGCGGTCACATGCAGGCGAGCGTTTTTCGCCATCTGAACCGCAAATGTCCCGGCGCTGCCCCCGGCACCGTTGATCAACATGCGCTGACCCGCCAACATTGGCGCGGGCCGGGTCAGGCCCTGATGCACCAGGGCCGCGCCTTGTGGGATGGCGGCGGCGGTCTCGAAACCCATGTCCGCAGGGATCGGGGTCAGCAACTTTTCGCGAACCGCCGCAAATTCGGCAAGGCCACCGAAAGTGCCGAGGATGTCACCGAAGACCCGGTCGCCGGGCGCGAATCGCGTTACGCCCTCGCCGACCGCCTCGACAACGCCAGCGACATCCGATCCAAGCACCCTCATGCGGGGTTTGCGCACCCCGTAGATGCGGACATAACCGGGATAGCCGGTCTTGATCTCGGCGTCCGAGGCGTTCAGCGACACCGCGTGAACGCGCAACAGAACCTGGCCTTTGCGTGGCTGTGGCGCTGGCACGTCTTCGATCCGCAGGTCCTCGGGCGGACCGTAGCTGTCCTGAACGACCGCTTTCATTCCACCACGACCGTCTGGCGCAGCGCGCCGTCGCTGCCGAAGATCAATATCCGGCGGTCGTCGGTGATAACAGCAAAAAACCCCGGCCCATAACTGACCGAGACCGCGGTCACGCCTGCGGGCAGGGCAATTTCACCGGGCATCGGAAGGTCCGGCGCGATGGCGGGCCCGAGCCGGATGACAAAGATCGCAACCATCGCTAGAAGGCCAAAGATCATCGTGGCCGTCAACACCGTCACCAGCGTTTTGAGAAACCGCAGGTCGGGGGGCAGGGGGCCGGGTTTGTCCGGGGTATCGCCCATGTCAGAACGCCTTTTCGTCACGCTGGGGGCCGATCCGCCCCGCCGCCTTGATAAGGCGCTTGTCCGCGACGTTCCAGAGGCGGCGGCGTTGAGCCGGTCGCGGATCGCCCGCCTGATCGAAGCGGGCGCAGTGCGGCGCGGCGGCGAGGTTCTGACCAGCCGGCACGCTGGCGTGGCCGAGGGCGAAGTGATCGAGATTGTGCTGCCCGAGCCCGAGGCCACACATATGGAGCCCGAGGATATTGCGCTGGACGTGGTGTTTGAGGACGACGATCTGATCGTCGTCAACAAGCCTTCGGGGATGGTGGTGCACCCGGCACCGGGCACACCTTCGGGCACGCTGGTCAACGCGCTGTTAGCACATGCACCCGATATTCGCGGGGTTGGCGGGACCGCGCGACCGGGGGTCGTGCACCGGATCGACAAAGACACCAGCGGGCTGATTGTTATGGCCAAATCGGATGCGGCGCATCACGGGCTGGCCGCGCAGTTTGCCGCGCATTCCGTCCGACGCGAATACCTGGCGCTGTGCCATGGCGTGCCCGATCGGGCTGACCCGCGGCTTTCGGGCGTGCGCGGCGTCGGTTTCGAGGAAGGCGCGGTGATCCGCATTACCACCAATCTTGGACGGCACAAGACCGAGCGCCAGCGGCAGGCGGTTTGCTTTGGTGTCGGACGCCATGCAGTGACGCGGGTGCAGATTTGCGAGCGGCTGGGCGCACGGCCTGCCGCAGCGCTGTTGTCGTGTCGGCTGGAAACCGGCCGCACCCATCAGATCCGCGTCCACATGGCCCATATCGGCCACGGGCTGATCGGCGATCCGGTTTACGGAGGTCGGCGAAAACTGTCGGCGCGGGCGTTTTCGGACCAAGCGGTCCGGGCATCGGCGGAATTTCCGCGTCAGGCGCTGCATGCGGCCGGATTGGGCTTTGAACACCCTCTGTGCAAAAACGCACTGGACTTTTCCGCGCCGCTTCCGCTAGACATGGCGTCCCTTCTCGATCTTCTGAGGGGCTGAAAACCGTCACATCCCAACACCATCCCGTGACAAGACTGTAGGAATCAACGCGACCCGGCGCATTAACGTTATCTTAAGCGAACGGCTGCAATTGCGGCGGGCGGATCTTGAATTGCCCTCGGTCGCGACATATCTTCAATGTTAATGGCCGAAACATCAATCAGGCGAGGGACACAAATGTCCAACTACACGACGCTTCCAGCCCCGACCCCTGAGGGGGGGTTGAACAGGTACCTGCAAGAAATTCGCAAGTTTCCGATGCTGGAGCCGGAACAGGAATATATGCTGGCCAAGGCCTGGGTCGACCACGAGGATTCGGGTTCGGCGCATAAACTGGTCACCAGCCACCTGCGGCTGGCGGCAAAGATTGCCATGGGCTATCGCGGCTATGGGCTGCCCCAGGCCGAGGTTATTTCCGAGGCCAACGTTGGCCTGATGCAGGCGGTCAAGCGCTTCGACCCTGAACGGGGTTTCCGCCTGGCGACCTATGCGATGTGGTGGATCCGCGCCTCGATCCAGGAATACATCCTGCGGTCGTGGAGCCTGGTGAAGCTTGGCACGACCAGCGCGCAAAAGAAGCTGTTTTTCAATCTGCGCAAGGCCAAGGCCCGCATCGGCGCGTTGGAAGAAGGCGATCTGCGGCCCGAGCACGTGGCGCGCATTGCCCACGATCTGAGCGTTACCGAGACCGAGGTTATTTCGATGAACCGGCGTATGTCGGGCGGTGATGCCTCGCTGAACGCCACGGTTGGGTCAGAGGACGGCGGCACGATGCAATGGCAGGACTGGCTGGAAGACGAAGACGCCGACCAGGCCGGGGATTATGCTGAGAAGGACGAACTTGAGGTGCGGCGCGAAATGCTGGCGGGTGCCATGGAGGTGCTGAACGACCGCGAAAAGGACATTCTGATGCAACGCCGATTGCAAGATCAGGTGATCACACTGGAGACCCTGTCCGAGCAATACGGCGTCAGCCGTGAACGCATTCGCCAGATCGAAGTGCGCGCGTTCGAGAAGCTGCAAAAGCGGATGCAGGAACTGGCGGCGAAAAAGGGCCTGTTGGAATCTGCATGACCCGATCGAAATCCGAGATCGAACGGGGTGCCGATGGTGCCCCGTTTTTTTTGCCAAAATTCCCCTCGCGCCGAGCGCGGTCTTTTGCTAGAGAGCGCCCGCACGCGGGTGTGGCGGAAATGGTAGACGCACCAGATTTAGGTTCTGGCGCCGCAAGGCGTGGGGGTTCAAGTCCCTCCACCCGCACCACAAAAATAAAAATATTCAAACAATAACAATATTATGCGCCGTTAATGTGCCGATGCATCCACCTAATTTCTCACCTTTCAATCCGAGGCTAAAGGTGATTTTCGCAGGCATCCGGCACGAAGCTTGTCGCCGATATTAGGTGCTAGGCTGCTGGGCGAATCCGCCCAGTCAAGAAAAGAGATCGAGCCGCGTGCGCAATCAGGTCCATGACCCGCAACTAGCAGAACTGGAAAGACCGCTGCAGCATTCGTAGCGCTGCTTGAGGTGGTCGACCTTGACGATTGGCAGGCCAGGGGCAGTTGACCGTCTCAAGAAAGGCCAATGGGCTCACGACGCTTGAAGAGTACAGCGATTGTGCCCCAGAGCGATCGGGGGGGGCAAAGCGACACCCCCACCCGCTTCTGTATGCGGCTCATAGCGACCAGCCCCCAAAAAACGCAAGTCGTGCATATACATCCATGGGACGCCCCTACATCGATTGCACTTTTGGTTCTGAGATTTTTGATTTTTCAATTTGGCCGGTGGCAAATGGCAACTTCGAGCCCTTCTGAGACCTTCGCCGCGCCGCATCCGACTACCAAAATGGGGAAAGCAGACCTTCGCTGCGCTTCGTTCCAATGACTCAGATGCGGGGTGGTTTCAACGGGTGGACGCAACACATGCTTGGAAACGCTCTGCTGGTGTTTCGTAGTTATACCAACGGCATCAATTTCTGACTCTGTGGGGATTCCCAAATCGGTTTTGATCTGATTCAAGGTTGGCAAAGGAGGATCGCCATGCCAGCCAGTGTTCCGCTTCGTCGCGACTTTGATGCCCGCCACCTTCGTAAAC
>JAKZRT010000075.1:0-6639 GCA_047518005.1 Brevirhabdus sp. | reverse complement strand
GCCAAAAAGCAGTTGCCCGAACGATTCGAAGCGGCGATTGACCGGGCGGCGATGAAATCCGGCGCTGACCGGACCGATGATTATCTTGCCGAATGGCGTAAGGCGGCCCCATATAGCGTCGATGGTGACGCCGGTGAAATTGCCGCCTCCGAAGCGGCGCGCCTTGACGCAGAATACGACAAGGGGCGTATAAAATCGCTGATCGACAACGGCGGATGGGCCTGACCCCCCGCACCATGAAAGAGGCCGCAATGGCACTTCTGAGTTTTCGCAGGAAAGAGGTCGTGGCCCCGGCGGCAAGTCAGGCCGAGCTTGAGGCGTTCCTCGACGGCTATTCGATCGAGGTGATGCCGCGTACCGCCGAAAAGGTGGACGACTTCCGTGCGCTGCTGCCCGAAGGCACACGTGTTTACATTGCGCATATCGAGGGCACCCCGATCGAAGACATGGTGGCCACGGCCAGGCGCTTGTCCGCAGACGGATATCAGGTGATGCCGCATTTCCCGGCCCGTATTATCAAGGATGCTGCCGTGCTGGGCGACTGGATCGCCCGGTATCAAGGCGAGGCGGGCGTGACCCAGGCACTGTTGTTGGCCGGCGGTGTGGCCCAACCGTATGGCGATCTTCATTCCTCGATGCAGCTTTTGGAGACCAGTCTATTTGACAAAGCCGGATTTAAGCGCCTGCATGTCGCGGGCCACCCCGAGGGCAACCGCGACATTGATCCCGATGGGTCGGACAAGGGCGTCATGGAGGCGCTGCGCTGGAAACGGGCGTTCTCGGACCGGACCGACGCCCTGATGGCCATGGCCACTCAATTCGCATTCGAAGCGGGGCCGATCACGGCATGGGCCGACCGGTTGCAGGCCGAAGGCATCACCCTGCCGATCCATATCGGCATCGCCGGGCCTGCCAAGCTGCAGACGCTGATCAAGTTTGCCATCGCCTGCGGGGTCGGACCGTCGCTGAAGGTCCTGCAAAAACGTGCCCGCGACGTGACAAAGTTGGTTCTGCCGTTCCAGCCGACCGAAGTGCTGAACGATCTGGCCGCGTACAAGGCGGCCAACCCCGAGAGCCTGATCGAGAAAGTGCATTTCTTTCCCTTGGGCGGTATCAAGACCAATGCTTCATGGGCCATCGAAAACGGCGGGTCGGCCACCCAACCCGCCGCCAACACCTGACCTGAAAAGGAACCACCGCAAATGGTGCGCACTGTCGTCGAGAGTAAATCCAAATCCGTCACAATCGGATTTGACGAACCGTTTTGCGTGATCGGGGAACGGATCAACCCCACGGGCCGCAAGAAACTGGCCACCGAACTTGAGGCGGGCGATTTTTCGACCGTCGAAAAGGACGCGCTGGAGCAGGTTGCCTGCGGGGCGATGGTGCTGGATATCAACGCTGGCGTTGTCTACAACTCGAACCCTGATCCCAATATCACCGAACCGCCGCTGATGACCAAGGTTATCGAGATGGTCCAGGGCCTAGTCGATGTGCCTTTGTGCATCGACAGCTCGGTTCCTGCGGCGCTCGAGGCCGGTCTGGCCGTCGCCAACGGACGGCCGCTTCTGAACTCGGTGACCGGCGAGGAAGACCGGCTCGAGGCGATCCTGCCGCTGGTGAAAAAATACAATGTGCCGGTTGTGGCGATCTCGAACGACGACACCGGGATTTCCGAGGACCCCGAAGTGCGCTTCGCCGTGGCCCGCAAGATCGTCCAACGCGCCGCCGACTTCGGGATTCCGGCGCATGACATTGTAGTCGATCCGCTGGTCATGCCGGTCGGGGCCATGGGCACCGCCGGGCGTCAGGTCTTTGCACTGGTGCGCAAACTGCGCGAGGAACTGGGCGTCAACACCACCTGTGGTGCTTCGAACATCAGTTTTGGCCTGCCGAACCGGCACGGGATCAACGCCGCCTTCCTGCCGATGGCGATCGGCGCCGGCATGACCAGCGCCATCATGAACCCGGTGCGTCCGGTCGAAATGGAAGCCATCCGGGCGGCGAACTTCTTGATGAACCACGATGCAAACGGCAGCGCCTGGATCAGGTTCAGCCGAGTGTTGGACGCCACCAAGGAAGGCACGCCCTTCCCCGAGGCCTCGGCCGCAGCCGCCAAAAGCGTTGGGCGCGGCGGACGCGAGGGGCGCCGGCGACGGCGGGCATAGGCGCGCCAATTCGGCCAAATGTGATTGCGCCGCGCGGCGCGCGTCGCTGCAGGGCGAGGGGCGCTGCCCCTCGCGCTCCCCGAAGTATTTTTGAAACGATGAATGGAACTTGCGCTCTACATTAGTCGGTTGTCTTGGCCAGAGGACCGGGCAATCTCAACGCCGCTCCGAAGATTGCCAAAAACACCATGTTTCCCAAAATGTTAAGCGGCACACCTGCGGCGAACGATCCGGCACAGTCGATCACGAACCAAGTGCCGATTGCGACCCCGATGACGCGTCGGATCGCCTGTGGCTCGGTCCGCATCATCGGCGTCAGCATCCAGATCATCACGCCCCAGCCCGTCATGACAGCCCCGCCCACGGCGGCAATGAACCGGGTCGACTGGGCGGTGACGGCGTCGGCCCCGTCCAAGGGCCAGATCATCAGATCAAGCATAAAGCCTGCAAGTCCGTTGCCAACAGGATGCGCCGCCCCGGCAATGATCAGGCCGAAGCCGACCCCGATATTGCCGCTTATCGCCCGCCACCGGTTCTGCCGCCGGTTATTCCCACGGTCTACCGCGCCGGGCCGAAGCGGCTGGCGCTGTTTTCAACGCTTGCCCGGTTTGGCAGCGCCGAAGATATTGCGCTTGCCGATCTGCGCATCGAACTGATGTTTCCCGCCGACGAACCATCACGGACGAAGCTGTTTCAGATGTTCGGCGGCCCGGACACCCCGACAAACACCTGGAATCTGACGGGATGTCACGACCGGTAATCTTTTCATGCCCCGCCTTGGCAAGCGCCCGGAGGGCGGCCATGTTGGCCCCGGAGGGGTTTTTGATGTCAGAATGGCAATTACCAGCGTCAGGGCGTGTCCTGCGGGCCGTTCTGCGCGTCGCATTGGTATTTGCCGTCGTTTGGGCGTCGCTGCAACTGATCGAATTTGCAACCCAAGCCCTATCGGACGCAGGCAAGACCCCTGACCCGGTTATCATGGAGGCAGCATTTTGGGGCATGACCGCGCTTTATGCGCTGGTTCTGGCGATTCCGTTCGTGCCGGGGGTCGAAATCGGCCTTTCGATGATGATCCGGGGCGCCGATGCGGCGCTGCCGGTCTATCTGGCCACCATTGCCGGGCTGACGCTCGCCTACCTGGTCGGGCGCTATGTTCGCTACCCGGTGCTGGCCCGGTGGCTGTCTGACTTTGGCATGGTGCGGACATCGGCGCGGGTTGAAACCCTTGGCGGTCTTGAGAGGGGACAGAAACTTGACTTGCTGCGCGCCCGGCTGCCGGGGTTCTTGCGGTGGCTGCTGGTCGATTATCGCTATCTGGCGCTTGGGCTGTTGCTCAATCTGCCCGGCAACGCGATTGTCGGTGGTGGTGGCGGCATTCTGTTGATCACCGGGCTCAGTCGGCTGTTTGACACGCGGCTTCTGGTGCTGACGCTGATCATCGCAGTCGCGCCTGTGCCGCTGGCATTTCTGCTTTTCGGGGCACCCTGACCGCAATCGGGTGTTGCCCCTGACGCAACCGCGCCAAAATAGGCCGCGCATCGGCTTTTCACCGGCCGAATTGCCCCTATGCTGCGGCCAGTTGCACGGCTTCAAGGATCGGCATCATGTCCGACCAACCTCTGGTTGTTTTCACTCCGTCGGGAAAGCGTGGTCGGTTTGCGCCTGGCACGCCGATCCTGACCGCAGCGCGCCAGCTGGGCGTCGATCTGGACAGCGTTTGCGGGGGGCGCGGGATCTGTTCGAAGTGCCAGATTACCCCGGCGTTTGGTGAATTTCCCAAGCACGGCGTGACGGTTGCCCAACATGCGCTGTCGGACTGGAACGAGGTCGAGGCCCGGTACGACCGGATCAGGGGGCTGGCCAAGGGGCGCAGGCTGGGCTGCCAGGCGTTGGTTCAGGGCGATGTTGTGATCGACGTGCCGCCCGAAAGCCAGGTTCACCGTCAGGTGGTCCGCAAGCGCGTCGAGGCGCGAGACATCACGCTGAACCCGTCGATCCGGCTGGCCTATGTCGAGGTTGCCGAGCCCGATATGCACGACCCCTCGGGCGATCTGGAGCGGCTGAAAGCGGCGCTGGCCGAGCAGTGGGGATTTCAAAATATCGATCTGGATCGAACGCTTTTTCGAGATCTTCAACCGGTGCTGCGCAAGGGAAAGTGGAAGGTCACCTGCGCATTGCATTCCGAACCCGGTGACGCGCGAATGACGGTTCTTCGCCTGTGGCCCGACCTTTATGACGGGCCGCTTTACGGCATGGCGGTGGACCTTGGATCGACCACCATCGCCGCGCATCTGACCAGCCTGCGCACCGGCGAAGTGGTGGCCAGCTCGGGCGTGATGAACCCGCAGATCCGCTTTGGCGAAGACCTGATGAGCCGTGTTTCCTATTCGATGATGAACCCCGGCGGCGACGCGGAAATGACCCGGGCCGTGCGCGAAGGGATGAACCAGCTTTTCACTGACACAGCGGCCGAGGCCGGGGTTGACCCGGCGCTGATCCTCGACACGGTCTTTGTCTGCAACCCGGTGATGCACCACCTCTTTCTGGGGATCGACCCGTTTGAGCTGGGTCAGGCACCCTTTGCGCTGGCGACCGCCGACGCGCTGCGAATGCACGTGTCTGACCTGGGAATTCAAACCCATCCCGCGGCGCGCGCCTACATCCTGCCCTGTATTGCCGGCCATGTGGGTGCCGATGCTGCGGCGGTGGCGCTTTCGGAAGCCCCTGACAAGTCCGAAGATCTTGTGCTGGTCGTCGATGTCGGGACCAACGCCGAGATTTTGCTGGGTGACAAAAGCGGCGTTCTGGCCTGTTCATCGCCGACCGGACCCGCCTTTGAAGGGGCACAGATCAGTTCGGGCCAGCGTGCGGCACCGGGAGCGATTGAACGGGTCGAGATCGACGCAGCAACGAAAAATCCGCGTTTCCGGTTGATCGGATGCGATCTCTGGTCCGATGACGATGGCTTTGCAGAAGCCACGGCAGGCACCGGGATCACCGGGATCTGCGGGTCGGGGATCATCGAAATGGTGGCCGAGATGCGCCTTGCCGGGTTGCTGGATGCCAGTGGTCTAATCGGGTCGCCCGAGGCCACGGGATCGGACAGGATGGTCCTTGAAGGGCGGACGTTCAGCTATCTGGTCTGGGATGGAACCAGCCAGGGTAGGCCCAGAATTACCGTTACAAACAATGACATACGCCAGATACAAATGGCCAAGGCAGCGCTTTATTCCGGTGCTCGGCTGTTGATGGACAAGCGCGGCGTGGATAGCGTGGACCGCGTGGTTCTGGCGGGCGCATTCGGGGCGCATATCAGCCCCAAACACGCGATGGTGCTGGGGATGATCCCCGATGTGCCGCTGGACAAAGTGTATTCGGCCGGAAACGCGGCTGGGACCGGCGCGCGAATTGCCCTGCTGAACACTGCCGCGCGGGCCGAGATCGAGGCCACAGTTCGCCTTATACATAAGGTCGAAACGGCGGTGGAGCCAAGATTTCAGGAGCATTTCGTGAATGCCAGCGCTATTCCCAACTCGGTCGAGCCTTTCACGATATTGCGGTCGGTCGTCGATCTTCCCGACGTGGATTTCAACACCGGTGGCGGAGGCGACGGCGGGCGGCGGCGCAGGCGGCGCGGACAGGGGCAGGGCAACGAGCCTTGACCCCAAAGCCGCTGTCGGCCTATCTGACACCCTCTGGCGGGTGTAGTTCAATGGTAGAACGGCAGCTTCCCAAGCAGTGAACGTGAGTATCACCACGTAGCATGGGGTTGCTTACTGTTTCATTTCATTCAATATTATCTTGCATCCAGTAGCACAGCGTATCACCATGTATCATTTCATTTCCGACAAATAGCCGACAGAAATGCCGAAGCTCACAGAGACATACGCAAGCAAGATCTCACCTGCAAAGGAGAGGACGCTCAAGTACTGGGACAGCGAGATCAAGGGTTTCGTCCTGTTCGTCGGGAAGCGGTCCAAGACCTGGTACTACCAAAGGGACGTCGGCGGCAAAACGCAGCGCGTGCTTATCGGTCGCTACCCGATGGTCTCGGTTCAGGCCGCGAGACAGACGGCGATGGGTCTGGCGCTTGAGATGGGCCGCGGGGCAGGACGGGCGTTCCAGATTGGGGCGCCCACGCTTGAAAAGGCAATGGAAGCCTACCTCGCCCGGCCCTGTGACCCGTCACGGCCTGTGAGACAGATTGGGTGTTTTGCTAAGCGAGGGTTTTTGGCTCATCGTAATCCTTGAAGGGGATACGAGATGAGAACGAGAACCGGGCCGAATGGATCGGCGGACAAACACGTCAAAGAGATCAAGCGCAAGACGCGTCGACAGTTTTCTTCGGAAGAGAAGATCCGGATTGTTCTGGATGGTCTGCGCGGGGAGAGTTCGATTTCCGAGCTTTGCCGGCGGGAGGGGATCGCGGAGAGTCTGTATTACAACTGGTCGAAGGACTTCATGGAAGCCG
>JAKZRT010000074.1:0-8475 GCA_047518005.1 Brevirhabdus sp. | reverse complement strand
ACCTCCTCGAACTTCATCAATCTCAGTCCCTGTACCTGCTCCGTCCGACGCATCGCCTCCCTCCATGGCTTGGAGGCGTTCTAAAACCGGACAGATCATCTGGTACATAAACCGGACATATCGCGTGTTACCGACAATCTGGGAAGAATCAGATGACTCTGGGCACCCGGAATGATAGGCTTGGAACAGCGGCCCGGCAGAGGCCGCAAGGCAGACCGAGCAGTCTGACCGACAACCCGAAAGCGAGCGCCCGATGTGGCGCCCCCAAGCATCGCGAGTCGCCCGATTCCATGTGATCTGTTGTTGTGGGCGAAATGTGACCCGCAATATATTGCGATGCTGGCGAAATCATGCCGTTATGGTGACTATACACTCAATATTTTGCGGTATAATCTTGATTTAAGCGTGACCTTCGGAACGTGAATCGGTAGGATTGCCGGAAGAACGATAGAAAAAGCCCCGTTTCGGGGGCAACGACAGGCGGATTAGCAATGACATTGACCCTTTCAATGCCCGGCTCGCAAGACGAGTTAAAACCGAGGATTACGGTATTTGGCGTCGGCGGTGCCGGTGGCAACGCGGTCAACAACATGATCGACAAGCAATTGGACGGCGTCGATTTTGTGGTGGCCAATACCGACGCGCAGGCGTTGCAGCAAAGCCGGTCGGACGCGCGCATCCAGATGGGCGTAAAAGTGACCGAAGGCCTGGGGGCCGGGGCGCGGCCTGCGGTGGGCGCGGCAGCGGCCGAAGAGACCATCGAATCGATTGTCGATCACCTGGCCGGGGCGCATATGTGTTTCATCACCGCTGGCATGGGCGGCGGCACCGGGACTGGTGCTGCGCCGATCATCGCGCAGGCCGCACGCGAACTTGGCGTTCTGACGGTTGGTGTCGTGACCAAGCCGTTCCAGTTCGAGGGCAACAAGCGCATGCGTCTGGCCGAGGACGGCATCGATGCGTTGCAGAAAATGGTCGACACGCTGATCATCATCCCTAATCAGAACCTGTTTCGCATCGCCAACGAGCGCACCACATTCACCGAAGCCTTCAGCATGGCCGATGATGTGCTTTATCAGGGCGTCAAGGGCGTGACGGATCTGATGGTCCGCCCCGGCCTGATCAATCTCGACTTTGCCGATGTCCGGGCGGTGATGGACGAGATGGGCAAAGCCATGATGGGCACGGGCGAGGGCGAAGGCGAAGACCGGGCTGTACAGGCGGCTGAAAAGGCCATCGCCAATCCGCTGTTGGACGAGATCAGCCTGAAAGGCGCCAAGGGCGTGCTGATCAACATCACCGGCGGCTATGACCTGACGCTGTTTGAAGTCGACGAAGCCGCGAACCGTATCCGCGAAGAGGTTGACGCCGACGCCAACATCATCGTTGGCTCGACGCTGGACACGACCCTGGAGAGTATCATGCGCGTGTCGGTTGTTGCGACCGGGATCGACGCCGTCGAGAGAGCGATTGAATTGCCGATGCCGCGCCGTGGGGTCGCGCCGACACCGGTTCAGCGCCCGGTGCCCGAGACCGAGCGCACCGCCGTGGCAGCAGCGACCGCTGCGCCGATCGCCGGGTACAATCGCCCGCGGTTTGGGCCCGCGCCGCAGCCAATGCCCGAGCCCGAGATCGCGGCGCAAGCAGATGAAGAACCGATGCTGTTTGACAAGATCGAGCCGGCGCCTTCGGACCCTGCGGTCGACCGGGGTGCCGAGATCGATGGTGTGCCGGCGCCTGCCTACCAGCCTGCGGCACGAAACGATCAGTCAATGCCGGGCGGCCCGACGCCCGAGGCGCTGGCACGTCTTCAGGCCGCGGTTCGCAAAGTTCCCGAGGGCCCCGCACAGCGGCCGCAGCCAAATAAGTTGGCAAGCGACACGGACACCCGGCCAAAATTCGGCATCAATACGCTGATCAGTCGCATGACCGGGCATTCCGCTATCGACGAACCGGCAGCCGCGCGTCAGCAACCACCGGTCAAGGCGCAGGACGACGATGACGAGGTTGACGTTGACCAGGAACGCATCGAAATTCCAGCGTTCCTGCGCCGACAGGCCAACTAGAGCCGTTTGCAGGCAAAACTTTCCAAAAGGGGCGCCTCGATGCGCCCCTTTGATATTAAACGGTAATTTATCCAAATTACCAGACTTTGGCAGAAATCCGCCCGGCGCTCGCCCCACTATTTCAGATCGTTGCAAAGAGTGAATTGTCTCGAACTGGGCCGGTAGCTAGGAAAAATTATTGCGACAGGCTCTAGGGCAACAATTTGCAGACGACTCTTACAAATCGGCTTAGATTCCAAGGCGTAGGCCTTCACACTGGTGAAACGGTGACGATGGTGGTTTGCCCGGCGTCGGCGGAATACGGGATCTGGTTTCGCAGGCTTGACGTGCCTGACACCGAAGCGTTCATTCCAGCGCTTTGGAATTCGGTTTCGCCGTCGCGCCTATGCACCAGGATCGAAAACGCTCAGGGTGTCGGCGTCTCTACGGTTGAACATATCATGGCGGCGCTGGCCGGGTGTGGGGTTCACAACGCGCTGATCGAAATCGACGGGCCCGAAGTGCCGATCCTGGACGGCAGCGCTGCGCAGTATGTTCAGGCTATTCTGGCGCGCGGGCTGCGGGTTCTGGAATCGCCGGTCCGCGCTATCAAGATCGAAACGCCTGTTGAGGTTCGCGATGGCCGGGCCTGGGCCCGGTTGGAACCAGCTGACGGTCTTTGGATCGATTTTCGAATTGACTTCGAGGATGCTGCCATCGGGCAGCAGCGCCGGGTGATGAATCTGGCCAACGGCACTTTTGTGCGCGAGCTTTGTGACAGCCGCACGTTCTGCCGCAAATCTGATGTCGATGCGATGTGGGCGGCGGGTCTGGCCCGTGGCGGCACGCTGGACAACGCGGTTGTGGTCGATGGCGACGACGTGCTGTCGCCCGGTGGCCTGCGCCATGCGGACGAGGCGGTGCGGCACAAGATCCTGGATGCTCTGGGCGATCTGGCTCTGGCCGGGGCACCGGTTCTGGGGCGTTATGTCGGGTCGCGCGCTGGTCACGCACTGACCAACAAGCTGTTGCGCGCGCTCTTCGCGCAATCGGATGCCTTTTCCATGGTTGTCTGCGACGATGAAACGTCGCGCCGCATGCCCGGTGTAGGCGTCAGTCGTGCCGATGCACCGGCGCGGATTTATCAGGCCGCCTGAGCCCGAACCGCGTAAACCTTCGCCGAAACCATTTTGCGCCCGGATTTTCTGTGCTAACCAACGGCTTGAGGTATCGTGATCGGGGTTGGTTTGGGGCGCATCAAGTGAAGACACATCCGATATTCGGGGGTCCTGGCAGGGGCGCGCTGGCCTTGGCCGTCGCGCTGGCCGGCTGCGGTGGAAAACCAGACGAGGGCCCCAAGCTTTCAGATCTGCCCCCGCAGGAAATATTCGCCCAGGCCGAAGCGCAGCTTGCCTCGCGCGAGGATGTTCGTGCGGCCGAGCTGTTTGGTGAGGTCGAGCGGCTTTATCCCTATTCGGAATGGGCCAAGCGGGCGCTGATCATGCAGACTTATGCCTTTCACCGTGATGGCAGTTATGAAGACAGCCGCGCAACGGCACAGCGATTCATCGACTTTTATCCGGCTGACAGCGATGCGGCTTATGCGCAATACCTGTTGGCCCTCAGCTATTACGATCAGATCGAAGATGTCGGTCGCGATCAGGGACTGACGTTCCGGGCGCTTCAGGCGCTCAGAACTGTGATCGAAGTCTACCCCGAAAGCGAATACGCGCGTTCGGCACGGTTGAAGTTCGATCTGGCCTTTGATCATCTGGCCGGTAAGGAAATGGAGGTTGGCCGCTATTACTTGGCGCGCGATCATTACCTCGCCGCGATCAACCGTTTTCGGATCGTGATCGAGGACTTTCAGACCACATCCCAGACCGCCGAAGCGCTGCACCGGTTGGTCGAGGCCTATCTGTCACTTGGGCTGGTGAACGAGGCCCAGACCGCCGGTGCAATTCTTGGCCATAATTATCGCGGCTCCCAATGGTATGGCGACAGCTATGCTTTGCTGACCGGCTCGGGGCTCGAGGCGAAAGTGAAAGGCGATAACTGGCTGGCCGAAATTTATCGCCGGATGATCAAGGGCGAGTGGCTGTGACCCGTCGGTCAGGTTAGGGCGGCGATGCTGCGCACGCTGGATATCCGCGACATGCTGATCATCGACCGGATCGAGATTGCATTTCAGCCGGGGTTGAACGTTCTGACCGGCGAAACCGGGGCCGGAAAATCCATTCTGCTTGATGCGTTGGGATTTGTGCTGGGTTGGCGCGGTCGCGCCGAACTGGTGCGCGAGGGGGCGAATCAGGGCGAGGTGACGGCAGTATTCGATTTGACGCCGGACCATCGCGCGCACCGGGTGCTGCGCGACGCCGGGCTTGAGGTCGGCGACGAGCTGATCCTGCGCCGCGTCAATACCCGTGACGGGCGCAAGATGTCTTGGGTTAATGATCGCCGCGCTTCGGGTGACGTGTTGCGCGCCTTGTCGGAATGTCTGGTCGAACTGCACGGTCAGCACGACGACCGCGGGCTTTTGAACCCGCGCGGCCACAGGGTTGTGTTGGACAGTTTTGCCGGTCTCGCCGGCAAAATTGAGACATGCCGCAAGGCGTGGCGCGCGCAATCGGTCGCGACCCAGCAATTGGACGCGCATCGCGCGGCGCTGGCGGAAGCGCAAAAAGAAGAGGACTACCTGCGCCATGCAGCGGACGAGTTGCGTGGGCTTGACCCCAAGCCCGGCGAAGACGCCGAGCTGGATGCGCGTCGCCGCCTGATGCAAGCCGGGGCGCGGCTGGGCGAGGACATATCAAAGGCGGCGCACGCCTTGAGCATCGACGCCGCCGAGGGGCAGATCGCCGATGCCACGAAGTGGCTCGAAGGCGCGGGCTATCTGTTGGCGGACCGATTGACGGGCGCGTTGGATGCGCTGGCGCGGACCCGCGCCGAGTTGGGCGAAGCGCAGGCATCGCTCGAGGCGCTGCTCGACGCGTTGATCTTTGATGGCCACGAGATGGAGCGGGTCGAAGAACGGCTTTTCGCCATCCGCGCGCTGGCGCGCAAGCACAATGTCCTGCCTGACGAACTTTCGGGGCTGGCCCAGGTCCTGGTGGCCCGGCTTGAAGAGCTGGACGCAGGCGCAGACGCAACGCAGCGCCTGAGCGAGGCACTGGAATTGGCGCGGGGGGATTATGCGCGCGCCGCTGGCGTGCTGACCAAACTGCGCAGGGCCTCGGCGAAGAAGCTCGACCGCGCCATGGCGCGCGAATTAGAGCCGTTGAAGATGGCGGCGGCGGTCTTCAGTACCGAGGTTGACGCTGGTGACGCCGGACCGGATGGGCTGGATCTGGTGCAGTTCACCGTTTCAACCAACCCTGGCGCTCCCGCCGGGCCGTTGAACCGAATTGCCTCGGGCGGCGAGCTTTCGCGGTTCTTGCTGGCGCTGAAGGTTTGTCTGACCGGCGAGAATAGCGGGTTGACGCTGGTCTTTGACGAGATTGACCGCGGTGTGGGCGGAGCCACCGCCGATGCGGTCGGTCGGCGTCTGGTCCGACTGGCCGACGGCGCGCAAGTGCTGGTTGTCACCCATTCGCCGCAGGTCGCGGCTTTGGGCCAACACCACTGGCGGGTCGAAAAAGAGATCAGCGGCAATACGACGCTCAGCCGGGTCACGGCGCTGGGCCAGGATCAGCGGGTCGATGAAACCGCGCGCATGCTGGCCGGTGACAAAGTGACCGACGCAGCCCGGGCCGCCGCGCGGGCGCTTCTGGCGCGGTGATCCCGGCCCCTCAAACCCTCGTGAACAAGGGGTACCGGGGCAGGGGCCGATCTGCCACCTATAGCCCAACCCGCGAAAAGGAGACCCTGGCCGATGCTCATCAGAAAACTCGCGCTTGCCGCGACACTTGCAGGATTGGCCCAAATGGCCACAGCCAACCCGGACAGATGGAAGTCTGAATGGCCCAACACCGATTTCACCAAGACCTCCGTGGGCTGGTCCGAGATCATGTCGGGCGGTCCGCCCAAAGACGGCATCCCGGCGCTGAACGAGGTTGCCTTTCACAGCGTCGGCGAAGAACGCGAGGTTGAGGATCGCGAGCCGGTTATTACGGTTGAACTTGAAGGGTCGACCCCGCGCGCCTATCCGATCCGCTATTTGACCTGGCACGAGATCGCCAACGACGTGATCGACGGCACACCGGTTGCGGTGACCTTCTGTCCCTTGTGCAACTCGGGCATCGTCTTTGACCGCCGGGTGAATGGCGAGCTCAGAACCTTTGGCGTATCCGGCAAGCTGAGAAATTCCGACATGGTGATGTTCGACCGCGAGACCGAAAGCTGGTGGCAACAGGCCATTGGCACCGGGATTGTCGGCGAGCATCTGGGTGACGAATTGACGTCGCTTCCGGCGTGGATGGAAAGCTTTGCGGAATTCAAGGCGCGAAATCCCGACGGTTTGATGATGTCGCAGCCGACCGGTCATTCGCGGGCTTACGGCGCCAACCCCTATGTGCGCTATGACAGTTCGCGCCGGCCATTCCTTTATGACGGTGAAATGCCGCCGCATGACATACCGCCGCTGATGCGGGTGGTTCGGGTAGGCGAAAGGGCCTGGCCGATGGCGCGGTTGCAGGCCGAGCCTGAGATATCCGAAGCCGGCGTCGTCATTTCATGGGCCTCGGGTCAGGCCTCGGCACTGGACAGCCGGGCGATCGGGAAAGGCAAGGATGTGGGCACGGTGCGGGTTCGCGACAGCGCCGGCAACGATGTGGCCCACGACGTGATGTTCGCCTTCGCGTTTCATGCCTTCTGGCCCGAGGGCACGTGGATGCTGGCCAACTAGTGGTGCGTTATCGGCTGACGGGGCGCAAAATGCTGGGTCACGCTGCTAGGCGTCGGCGGGCAACTTGGCTTGCACGCGCCTGATCCCGCGAACGATGAACAGAGCAGCGATTGCGTAAAGCACATAATAGAAGTTCCGCAAATACTGGTCTGAAAGCGGGTCGTCCGTCTGATCGAGTGTGCCCGCCAAGATTACCGCAACAGATACGATAAATACCCCCACAGGAAGCAAAAGGGCCACGGCGACCAAACCCGGTCGCCCGGAAAGCACCGGTTCCAACCACAGGTGCGCGAGAAGCGACGTTGCTTCGCCCTGTTCGCGCGCGGGACTTTCGGATGCATGAAACGCATTGTGCAGGCGCACCAAGTCGGCAAGAAGCGATGCACAGACCACGAAACTGACCGCTATGATTACTGGAAATGCCAGCGTCGCCTCTTTCAAGCCGATCGGCAGGTTGCCGAAAGGAGACTGGATTTTCGACAATCGGGTTTCTATTTCTGTTTTGTCGACTTCAGTTTGGTTTTTGGCCGCCAGTAGGACTGAAAGATCGGAAATTGCGCGGTTCTTGCGTTCGGTGAAGCTGGAAGTCTGATCCTGCAGTTCTATCAGCGTCCGGTCAAACTCGGCGGCCCTGTCAAGCGCAACACGGATTTCCTCGTCAATCGCGGTTTGTCGATCCGCAATGTCGCCAGCCTCGGCCTGCAATTCGGCCAGCTCCGAGGATTGCTGCGTGATTTCTGACCTGAGACTGCTCACCTGATTTTTGAAAATTCCGACCCATTTCTCGACCGAATGTCCGATGTCCGAAAATGCCCTCTCGATCTCCAGCGACAAAGTATCCATCAAAAATTGCTTTTCCTGGACGGTGAACCAAAACTCGGGATCTTCATCGAGCTTGGAATCGAACATGGCGCGCGTCTGAACAATCCTTGCTTCCAAGACTTCGGCTTCACCAGGATCTATGTTTCTTATCGGCGCGATTATTCGTTCTCGGATCTTGCGGAAGTCCGCGTCCCAGTCAGCGTGCAATTTATTTCGCACCATGCAGGAATAGACTTGCGGTTGCCCCTCGCAAGCCGGGTTCGGCTCAACCTGGCCAAACCATTCCCGCAATTCCTCGGTCCGCGCCTGGGCATCAAAACTATCAAGCAGCTCATCAATTGCGTCCGTGGTTTTGACAAGCTCGTCGAGCTTTTCCTGGTTCGAGGACATCTTTAATTGGATGGACTCTGCGTTTTTGGTGGAAAGGACCAGTTCATCGCGGACGCTTTCAGCCGCAGTCTCGTTTTGCGCGCGAACAAAATGCAGCGATGTCAGTTTGCCATTGATAATGTCCTGCTGCTCGGTGATCGCCACACCCTCAGCAGCCAATTCGTCGAGCCGAGTTTCCAGATTTTCCAGCGCGTTGCCTTGGGCTGTAAATTCTGCCGCGAGGCGATCACCGCTGTAATACCAACGGCCCCCAGATTTGACTCAAGGGGATTCCCACGAGCGGCGTGATCTGATTCAGTGGCATCAAGGCAAGGGAGGCTTTGATGGCAGTAAGGATTACGCGCAAAGACAAGTCCGCAGGCGAGCTTCGCCAGG
>JAKZRT010000073.1:0-18763 GCA_047518005.1 Brevirhabdus sp. | reverse complement strand
AGATCATCCGCTTCTCGTTATTGCTCCAGTTCCGGCGCTTCTTCCTGCCCACATCTGACCTCGATAATGTCCATTAACGATCATGGACACTATCTGACATCTGCGGCCTCAGGCAGGGCAGCCAGACCAGACGCTTACACTGGAAAGCTACGCCAGCGCACGGCAAGCGGCCTAGCCAGAGACCGGTCCGCGTTCCAAAATCGAAGGGGGCCGCCAACCGGCAGCCCCCTCTTTGTCTTGGTATCCCGGGTCAGGCCCGGGATGATACCCCAAGAGGTGTCACATCATGCCGCCCATGCCGCCCATGTCGGGCATGCCACCACCGGCGCCTGCGCCCTCTTTGGCAGGTCTGTCGGCGACCATGGCTTCGGTGGTGATCAGAAGACCGGCGATTGACGCCGCGTCTTCCAGCGCCGTGCGAACAACCTTGGCAGGGTCGATCACGCCGAAGGCGAACATGTCGCCGTATTCCTCGGTCTGCGCGTTGAAGCCGAACGAAGGATCGTCGCTTTCACGAACCTTGCCGGCCACCACTGCCCCATCAACACCGGCGTTTTCGGCAATCTGACGCAGCGGCCAATCAAGCGCGCGCCGCACGATGGTGATGCCCGCATCCTGATCAGAGTTCGCGCCGCTGAGCCCGTCAAGCGCATCGGCGCCTCGGATCAACGCAACACCACCGCCAACAACGATGCCCTCTTGCACCGCCGCGCGCGTGGCGTTCAACGCATCGTCGACGCGGTCTTTGCGCTCTTTCACTTCGGTCTCGGTCATGCCGCCAACGCGGATAACCGCAACACCACCGGCCAGCTTGGCCACGCGTTCCTGCAGCTTTTCACGGTCGTAATCGCTGGTGGTTTCCTCGATCTGCAGATTGATCTGGCTGACCCGTGATTCGATTTCGGACTTTTCGCCAGCGCCATCAATGATCGTGGTCTCGTCCTTGGTGATCGACACCCGCTTGGCAGAGCCCAGCATTTCGATCGTGACGTTTTCCAGCTTCATGCCCAGGTCTTCGCTGATCACCTGACCACCGGTCAGAATCCCGATGTCTTGCAGCATGGCCTTGCGGCGGTCGCCAAAACCCGGTGCTTTGACCGCAGCGATCTTCAGACCGCCACGCAGTTTGTTGACCACCAGCGTGGCCAGCGCCTCGCCCTCTACGTCCTCGGCGATGATCAGCAGCGGCTTTTGGCTCTGGATAACCGATTCCAGCAGCGGAACCATTGCCTGCAGCGACGAAAGTTTCTTTTCGTGCAGCAGGATCATCACATCTTCAAGCTCGACCGTCATTTTGTCGGCATTGGTGACAAAGTAAGGGCTGAGATACCCACGGTCGAACTGCATGCCCTCGACCACTTCTTTCTCGGTCTCAAGGCCTTTGTTCTCTTCGACCGTGATCACACCCTCGTTGCCGACCGATTGCATCGCCTCGGCGATGTGGCGCCCGATTTCCGCTTCGCCGTTGGCCGAGATCGTCCCGACCTGCGCAACTTCGTCGCTGTCCTTAACTTCGCGGGCAGCCGATTTGATGTGCTCGACGACTTTGGCGGCAGCCAGATCGATGCCCCGCTTCAGGTCCATCGGGTTCATTCCCGCAGCAACCGATTTCATGCCCTCGCGCACGATCGCCTGAGCCAACAATGTTGCGGTGGTGGTGCCGTCTCCGGCCTCGTCGGCGGTGCGGCTGGCGACTTCTTTCAGCATCTGCGCGCCCATGTTTTCGAACTTGTCCTCAAGCTCGATTTCCTTGGCCACGGTCACGCCGTCCTTGGTAATGCGTGGGGCGCCGAACGATTTGTCCAGAATCACGTTGCGCCCCTTGGGACCAAGCGTAACCCGGACAGCATCGGCCAGCAGGTTCACGCCGGACAGCATCCGGTTGCGGGCGTCCGTGCTAAATTTGACGTCCTTTACAGACATGTTGATATCCTTGTTTTAGGTGTTTTCAGAAAGTCGGCTAGATCAGGCGAGTACGCCCAGAATGTCGCTTTCCTTCATGATCAGAAGCTCTTCGGCGTCGATGGTGACCTCGGTGCCCGACCATTTGCCGAACAGAATCTTGTCACCGGCCGAAACGGCCATGTCGATCAACTCGCCCGAGTCCTTGCGCGCGCCTTCACCGCACGAAACGACTTCGCCTTCGGCGGGTTTTTCCTTGGCGCTGTCGGGGATGATAAGACCGCCAGCGGTCGTATCGTCACCTTCCACACGGCGCACCAATACGCGGTCATGAAGCGGTTTGAATGCCATCTCTGATGTCCTTCATTTCAGAGTTACTCTTGGGCCCTCATGGGCCGTTAGCACTCATCAAGTCCGAGTGCTAACGGCGTGGAGATAGAGATGGTATTTGGCCGAGTCAAGCGGCGGTGACCGGAAAATTGCACGAAACGCCCAAGTTCGCCGGATTGTCGGTGATTTGCCAGGGCGCGCCGCCCTGCCGGGGCCTAACCGCCCAGCACCGCGCCAACCTTCATTGCCGCCTCGGCCCCCAAGGGTGTCAGCCCATAGACCCCGGTGTCGATCCTCTCAAACCAGCCGTAATGGTTGTCCGCCATCATCTTGGTCGCGCGCTCGACACCGGTTGCCCGGGCAACGTCCGCCCCTTTCCCAGCCCCCGCCTCGTAAAGAAAAACCGCGATTTTGGTCGCGTCCTGGCGATAGACCGTTACCAGACCGCTGCGCATCTGCCCTCCGGCGTTCGGATCGCCGGCCCGGCGCGTAAATTCGCCAAGCAGATCGTCCCTTTTCTTTGCAGATTTGCGCGGCGTGAAGGGCCCAGGATCACAATGCACCTCGATCAGATCGTCTTTCAGCCGGACAGTCATCACGCCAAGACCCAATCGTCGGGCCAGTTTCAGGTTGTTTTTCAGGGCCTGGCGAAAGCGCCTGCCCGGCACCCGCTCGACACAGGCATAAACATCATCGCTGATCGACTGACGCGCGACGCACTGATGAAACAGCGCCAGCGAAAACCCGAGTTTCAATTCGATCAGAACCGGGTCTTCGCCGCCCCGGACCGCCATCACGTCAACCGCGCCGATCTCGGACTTCACGACATATCCCTGCGCCTCGAAATGGGCTTTGACGGGCGGATAAAGATCGGTTTCGTTGGCCTTGCCCATGGGGCGATCCTAGCCCTGCCGAACCTGCGGCGAAACCCCGCGTGACAAGGGTTGGGCCCGTCCCTATAAGGGCGCCCAAGTGCCCAGTCACCGGATGGACCCGCGTATGACGACCCTCGTCTTTGGCCACAAATCCCCCGACACCGATTCATGCGGATCGCCGCTTATCTGGGCCTGGTACCTGCGCGAAGTGAAGGGCCAGGACGCCGAAGCGGTGCTGCTTGGAACACCCAATACCGAGGCCGCCTTTGTGCTCGACCGCTGGAACCAGCCGCTGCCGCGCATCATCGACAGCGTCGCTGCGGGTCAACCGGTGATAATCGTCGACACCAACAACCCTGCCGAACTGCCCGAGGCCATCAACGACGCCGACATCCAGGCGATCATCGACCACCACAAGCTGGTCGGCGGGCTGGAAACGGCTGGCCCGATCAGCATCACCATCCGCCCGCTGGCCTGCACCGCGACGATCATGCACAATCTGATGGGCTCGAATTCCTCGCAAATGCCCGACTGGGTCAAGGGCCTGATGCTGAGCTGCATCGTTTCCGACACGCTTGCGTTTCGCTCGCCCACCACAACCGGGCAGGACCGCGCCCTGGCCGAACGGCTGGCCGTTGAATTGGGGCTGGATATTCCCGCATACGCGGCCGAGATGTTCGCCGCCAAATCCGATGTCTCGGCCTTTTCCGAGGCCGAGCTGATCCGCATGGACAGCAAGGTCTACCGGGTGGGCGACAAGAAATTCCGGGTTTCGGTGCTGGAAACCACCGCACCTGCGACCGTGCTGGCCCGGCAAGATGCCCTGGTTGCCGCGATGCCCGAGGTGGCCAAACAAGACGGCGTCGATCAGGTGCTGCTGTTCGTTATCGACATTCTGAACGAGGCGGCAACGTTGCTGGTGCCAAACGACCTGGTGAAACGACTGGCCGAAAAAAGCTTTGGCGCGACGGTAACCGGCGACCGGGTCGTTCTTCCGGGCATCATGAGCCGCAAAAAACAGATCATTCCGAACCTGGCTTTCTGAGGCTGCGCAGGCTTTGGGACAGGAGCCGACATGACTCGCATCATTCAGACACTGGCCGAGATCTCGGACCGATATGATGCCCTGTTCGTCGATCTGTGGGGCTGTGTGCATGACGGATACAAACCCTTTCCCGGCGCGGTTTCGGCGCTCCGGGACTTTCGTGCAAGCGGCGGCAAAGTGGTGCTGGTCACCAACGCCCCGCGTCATCGCACGGCGGTGGCCGGGCAACTGGACATGATCGGCGTCCCGCGCGACAGCTGGGACACGATCGCCACCTCGGGCGACAGCGCCCGGTATGCGATGTTTCAGGGCGCGGTCGGCCAAAAGGTGTTTTTCATCGGCCAGCCCCACGACCTGACGTTTTTCGAGCCGCTGGCAATCGTCGAAGATGCCAGGCCCATTGACCGGGTGCCGCTCGATGCGGCGACCGGCATCGTCTGCACGGGGCCGACCGACGCGCTGGCCGACCCGGGCGTCTGGCGACCGGTGTTTTTGGACGCCAAGGCGCGGCGGTTAAAGCTGCTCTGCGCCAACCCCGATATTGTGGTCGATCGCGGCGAGACCCGCGAATGGTGCGCCGGGGCGCTGGCCGCACTCTATTCCGAGATGGGCGGGGAAAGCCTTTATTTCGGCAAGCCCTGGCCGCCGATCTATGACTTGGCGCGCCGCCGCCTGACGGCGCTTGGACGGGACATCGACGACGCCCGCATTCTGGCCATCGGCGACGGGATCGCCACCGACGTCAAAGGGGCCATCGGCGAGGATCTTGATTGCCTCTTCATCTCGGGCGGCCTGGCCGCCGAAGAAACCAAAACTGCGCCCGACCCCGACGCAGCAGCGCTTGACGCCTATCTGCGTAGCTTCCAGATGGACCCGGCCTTCACGATCGGGCTGCTGCGCTGACCTGCCCCTGAATTGGCGGCCGCTTCTTGCGCAATTCGCGTTCCAGAAAGTCGACAAACCGCCGCTCCCGCGTAGTGCGCGGCAACTCGCGGTGGATGATGATACTCAGCGGCGGCCGGTCTTCCAACTCGGTTCCCAGCACCATTTCAAGTTCGCGATGGCATATGTCGATGTCGGCATGAGCGACAGCGCCATGCCCGACATCGGTTCTATCCAAAAGCACCGTGCAGGTGTTCGGTAAGTCAGAACGGCGACGGACGAGCCCGCGTCGCCAAAGCGGATAAAGTCAAAAAGCCGGGGCGCCGACGTATGTGCAGCGTTCCGGTACGATTTCGCCGCCCCTTTCTTTTGCCCGAAAAACCTTTCCACTTGAAATTGCTGCACCTGCAAAGTAATTATATTGCGTGAAATGTGGTGTTTCGGGTCAAAAGTTGCTCAACCGATTCGCCGACCGCACCAGACAAGGGACCGGGATGTCGGACAACCTGCCGCGCGGCACCATCGTTATCGAAGATCTCGAGATCGGGATGTCGCGGCACCTGTGGAAAATCGTGACCGACGAGGATATCGAGGCCTTTGCCAAAGTGTCGACCGACCGCAACCCGGTGCATCTGGACGATGATTACGCCCGCGACACGATCTTTGAGGGCCGCATCGCGCACGGGATGCTGACCGCCGGGCTGATCTCGGCGGTGATCGGTGAACAACTGCCGGGTCATGGCACCGTTTATCTGGCGCAGACATTGAAATTTCTGGCCCCGGTGCGGCCCGGCGACCGGGTTTTCGCCGAAGTGACCGTCACCGACATCGACTATTCCAAGCGCCGCGTGACGCTGGATTGCCATTGTGCCGTCAACGATAAAAATGTTCTGGTGGGCGAGGCGAAGGTTCTGGCACCCTCGGCGAAATTTGATTGAGCGGCTGCACTTAAATGACCGCATTGGGCATTTAATTTTTAGCAATCAACAGCATAACAATGGTTTCAACCTTGAAAACGGTCAGAACCGATCAAGCAGCCGCATGAGATACTCCAGTTCCGCGTCTGGTCGGCTTTGATCGCCCGACCGGCGGCGGATCTCGTCCAGCAGATCGCGCGCGCGACGATAGACGTCGTCGCCCTGCAACAGGTTCTCGTCCGTCCCCAGCCGCCCGTTCGCGCCCTGTTCGCGGCCCAGGGGGTCGGCCTGACCTGACGGGTTGGTGTCGCTGAACTGCTGGCCCTGCCCGTTTGGCTGCTGGCGCGCCAGCGCCTCGCCAAGGTTTCGCATCCCCTCGCGCAGCGCCTCGATGGCCTCGGACTGGTTGTCCAGAGCCGCGGCCAGATCGTTCTGGCGCAGGTCGTCCTCGGCCCGGTCCATGGCGTCACCGGCCCGTCCCAGAGCCTCGCGCGCCGCGTCACCCGCTTCGGTGCCGGCCCCGGGAAGGTTGCCGCGCTGGCGCGCAAGTTCGTCCCTCAGCGCGCCCTGCCGTCTGGCAAGCAACTGCGCCTGCGCGCCCTGGCCACCGCCTTGCGCGCCCTGGCCCGGCTGGCCTTCCTGCCCGCCCTGCTGACCCTGCCCCGGTCCGCCCTGGCCGGGCTGGTGGCTCTGACCACGCCCCAAGCCGCCATCGCGACCGGTGTTGTCCGGGTTCTCGCCGCGGGTGGCGCCCCGGTTGAACTGTTCCTGTAGGTCGCGGAAGGCCTCGTCGCTTAGGCCCTGTTGCTGGCGCAGGGTCTCGGCCAGCTCTTCCATCGACTGCTCGCCAGGGCTTTGCTGACCGTTTTGCCCCTGACCTCGGGTGACCTGCATGTTCTCCATCATCCGGCGCAGCTGATCCAAAAGCTGCTCGGCTTCGGCCATGCGGCCTTGTTGCATCAGCTCTTGCAGGCGGTCCAGCATGTCCTGCAGGTCCTGGCCCGACAGTTGCTGCATCTGCTGGTTGCCTGCCTGCCGATTTTGCTGCCCGTCCTGCCCCTGTTGCTGGGCCAGCTGGCGCATGTAATCCTCCATAGCGCGGCGCATTTCCTCCATCAGAGCGGCGATCTCTTCGTCGCTGGCGCCGTTTTTGATAGCCTCCGACAAGCGGTCCTGCGCCCGTTCCAGCCGTGCCTTCGCATCGGCCAGATTGCCGAACTCGATCTCCATGGCGAGGTCCCACAGAACTTGCGCCAGCGCATCGCGGGTCGGTCCGTCGAACCGGTCTGCGGCAAGGTCCTGTTCCAGCCGCCTGATCGCGGTGCGCAGCTTCAGGTAAACGGTTTCATCGCGCATGAAATCATCGGGGAGGTGGGTGACCGCGCGCAATACCAGGGCCAGTCGTGGTCCGTTGTCGCGGGTCCACAAAAGGTCGCGCCGCCCTTCGATCACCGCCTTGGCAAGCGGGTCAAAAAAGCGCCGACCGGGAAGAACGACATGCGCCGGTTGGCTTGCCCCCTCCTGACCGCGGGCATCGGTCACGGCCAACGTCATCGTCACCGGCAGTCGCGCCCAGGGATGCTGGGACAGATCCTCGGCCAGATCGTCCTGAAAATCACGTCGATCGCCAGTGAATGGCAGCGGCAGGTCCAGCACGAAATCCGCGCGCGGCTCTGGCTCGGCGGCCAGACCATAGCGGCGGTCAAGCGCGGCGGTATCGAGCGCTATGACCGCCTGACCGGCGTCGACACCGTGGTCATCGCTGGCGCGAAAGCGCTGGCGCATGTGGCCTTCGGCGGCCCATTCCAATTTGCCGAGACCTTCGACACTGGGTGCCGAGTCGGTGACAACATTGACCGCCCAGGTCTTTCCACCGGGACCATCGATGGCCAGCTGCCCATCTTGCGCGGCCTCGAAAGAATACACCGTCAGAGGTTCGGATTCCCCGTCGGGCCCCGGCTCGGAGTCCGAGATCGTCTCGGTTACTCCAAGCGCGCCCAACTCGCCATAGAGGCGGATCGTGAACCGCGTCCCCTCGGGCACGGTCAATTTGACCGCGGTCAGGTCGCCCAGATAAAGCGCCGGCTTGCCGGTATAGGCGGGCGGTTCGACCCAGCCTTCCCAGCTGGGTCCGGCGGCAAGTGCGCTGGCCGGGGCACCGGGCAAGATGTCGGAAAGGCCGCCGATCCGCCCCAGCGACCCGAAAATCAGCGCCGTCATCAGCATCGCAAGCGCCATCAGCCGCAGCCCCAACGGGTCGCGCGGCGCAAGCCGTGGGTCGGGCCGAACCGCGCGCACGGATGTCACAGCCCGGGTCATGCGGCCAATATGGGCGCGCCACACGACGCGCGACGCCGTGTCGCCCGCGCCAACCGCCTGGGTGTCGCCGAGCGCGGTGATCGGCCGCCCCGGCAACGTGCGATCAAGGCGGTCAAGGGCTTCATCCTGGCGCGGCGGGCGCAGGTGCCGGACGCCCCAAAAGGCCGCAACAAGCGACAAAACCGATGTCGCCGCAATCGCTGCCCAGATTACTTCCCGGGCAAGGCCGGCGCGGTGCGCGCCCAACATCAGCGCGGCGAAAGTCGCCATCAAAACGCTGACCAGCGGCCAGAACGCGCGAGCCAGCCGTTCGGCCCAAAGCCCCGCGAGGGTCAGCGCAAGCGCCAGCCGCAACCGCCGAAAAGCGGTCGCGACAGTCGGATCACCAGTATGGCGCATTCGCTTCACGGCAGTCCATCCTCACGCATCCGGTCCCGCGAGGGACCGCAACGGGTCAAAGCCACGGCGGGACAATATCGCGATTTATCATTTCAGCCAAGCTCGGGCGGGGGCGAATAACTGCAAATTGATCGTCATTGACCATGATCTCTGGAACCAAAGGGCGCGAATTGTATTCAGAGGCCATCACCGCGCCGTAAGCGCCCGCCGAACGGAAGGCCACAAGGTCACCTTCGACGAGCGGCGGCAACAGCTGGCCGCGTGCAAACGTGTCGCCGGTCTCGCAAACCGGACCCACCACATCGTAGGCGTGCGGCGGGGTGCCGGGCGCGGGCTGGATCAGCGGCACGATATCGTGATGGGCTCCGTACATGGCCGGGCGGATCAGGTCGTTCATCGCCGCATCTAGGATCAGAAAATCGCGGTCTTCGCCCGATTTGACATAGATGACCCTTGACACCAACAGCCCGGCGTTGCCCGCAATCAGGCGGCCTGGTTCGATCTCGATCTCGCATCCTAGATGGCCCAGAATGCGCTTGATCATCGCCCCATATTCAATCGGCAGCGGCGGTGCGGAATTGGAACGCCGGTACGGAATACCAAGCCCGCCACCCAGATCGAGCCGCCGGATATCATGGCCGTCGGCGCGCAGGACCTCGGCGAGCTCGGCCACTTTGATATAGGCTTGTTCAAAAGGCCCAAGATCGGTCAATTGGCTGCCGATATGCACGTCGATGCCGACTACGTCGATCCCCGGGAGTGACGCTGCGCGGGCGAAGATATCCCGCGCCCGCACGATCGGGATGCCGAATTTGTTTTCCGACTTGCCAGTGGCGATTTTGGCGTGCGTGTTGGCATCGACATCGGGGTTAACGCGAATGGTGACCGGGGCGGTCAGCCCGAGCGACCGAGCGACGTCGGACAGCGTTTCAAGTTCGGGCTCGCTTTCCACGTTGAACTGACGGATGCCCCCGGTCAGCGCCACGTGCATCTCGTCACGGGTCTTGCCAATACCCGAAAAGATGATCCGCTCGCCTGGAACGCCGGCTGCGCGGGCTCGGGCATACTCGCCCCCCGAGACCACGTCCATGCCGGCACCCAACTTGGCCATATGGCGCAGCACCGCAAGGTTGGAATTGGCCTTCATCGCATAGGCGATCAGGTAATCTGTGCCGGCCAGCGCCTCTTCGAAAAGCTGGTAATGGCGCGTCAGCGTCGCCGAGGAATAGACATAAAACGGCGTTCCGACTGCCGCTGTGATCTCGGCAAGGTCAACCCCTTCAGCGTGCAGATCGCCGTTGTGATAAAGGAAATGATCCATCCCGCCCCTTTAGCAGAGATCGGCGCAATGGCAATTGGGCAAGGCTTTGCGCCGCGCGCACTGCGCGTCGCCCGCCTGGCGAGGGGCCAGCCCCTTGCAGGCCCCGAGGCATTTTCGCGACCTTGGTAGGGCAAACGGACAGAAATCGGATGGGGACTCCCTGCGGGGGTCACTCCAATCCCGCGACAATTGCTCGCAGCGCCTCGATCCCCTCGCCCACTTCCGAACTGGTCAACACCATTTCCGGATAGGCAGCGGGATGTTGTTGCAGGGCCTCGCCAACCCCGGCGATCAGCGCCGCGCGGTTATATTCTTTGATTTTGTCGGCCTTGGTCAGGATCACCTGGAATGTCACCGCCGACCGGTCCAGAAGCGTCATGATCTCGTGATCGACCGGCTTGATCCCGTGGCGGCTGTCGATCAGCACGAAAGCCCGACGCAACGAGGCGCGCCCGGCCAGATAGTCCTTCATCAGAGCCTGCCATCTGCTTACGACACTGACCGGCGCATTGGCATAGCCGTACCCCGGCAGATCGACCAGAAAATGCCCGGTGCCAATGTTAAAAAAGTTGATCTCTTGGGTGCGACCCGGAGTTCTTGAAGCGCGCGCCAGGGCACGGCGCCCGGTCAGCGCGTTGATCAAGGTCGATTTGCCAACATTCGAGCGCCCTGCAAAACAGACTTCAATCCGGTCGGCGGGCGGCAGGCCGGCCATCGCCACCACACCCTTGAGAAACTCGTTTTCGCCCGCGAAAAGCCGCCGCCCGGCCTCGAATTCCTGTGCGCCTAGTGGCTCGGCGGGTTGAAAATCAATCTTCACGCAACGGGTCCGGCCGCGTCGCCGACTGTGACCCTGCCGCCGCGCGTGACCACCGCGTAAACGCCAAAATCCTGATGGCCCCAGCCTTCTTTCAGCGCGGCGAGCGTATCGGCGTCGATTTTTCCGGTGTCGGGGTTGGACATGGTGGCACGGCAGCGGATGGTGCGCGCGCGGACCTCGATCTCGGCCTCGCCGAGCGCCAGCCGCCTGCCGATCCACTCGAACTCTTGCCATGGCTCGAGCCCGTCAAGCCAGAAATTCATCCGGAACCGGCGCGCCGCGACGTCGAAACCCATTTTTTGACCGAGTGCGCGAAGCGACGGCAGAGTGCCTAGGCTGACAGACGGAAAATCGCTGTCGGTCATGCCGCGACCCGCCACCCGGATCACCCGGGCCGAAGCAACGCGGTCGGGCGGCATCAACGAGGCGGCCCAAGTGATCAGCGCCTGCGCGTCCTTGTCGGGATCAAGCGTGATGTCGTCAAGATCGGGGTGCGACAGGGTCAGGCTGCCCGTCGCCTCGTCAACTTTCGCCGAGATACCCATCAGGCCCGGTGCCTTTGAGCCGCGCGAAAAATTCAAGGAAGGGGCCCAGTTTTCGCCGGTTGCCTTCGAGGCGGCATGGGCAATCGCCCAGGTCCGGTCCCATGGCATCGTGCGGCCCTCAGCTAGCGTCACGTGGTCGATGGCCTCGCGCCCGTGGCCCTTGATCGGATGCCGCCAAATCTGGGCAATGCGCGCGGTCATTTGCCGTCGGGTTTCTTGCGCCGGAAGCCGGACATGACATTGCCAAAGACGTCTGGCTTAAATCCCTGGCTGCGCATGATCGCATATTGCTGCGCGAAGGTGATGGTGTTGTTGGCGATCCAGTAGAGCACCAGCCCGCTGGCGAACGAGCCCAGCATGAACATGAAAACCCAGGGCATCCAGGCAAAGATCATCTGCTGGGTCGGGTCGGTCGGTGCCGGGTTCAGTTTTTGCTGCATCCACATCGAGATGCCCAGCAAAAGCGGCAAGATACCGATGAAGATCAGCGCCAAAATCGAGCCGGGCTCCGGACCCGCAATGGGCAGGATGCCCCAAAGGTTCATCAGGCTCGACGGGTCGGGGGCCGAAAGGTCCTTGATCCACCCGATCCAGGCAGCATGGCGCAGTTCGATGGTGACAAAGATCACTTTGTAGAGTGAGAAAAAGATCGGGATTTGCAGAATAATCGGCAAACAACCCGATGCCGGGTTGACCTTGTTCTTCTTGTAGAGCGCCATCATTTCCTGCTGCATCAACTTGCGGTCGTCGCCGGCGCGTTCTTTCAGCTTTTCCATCTCGGGCTGAAGTTCTTTCATTTTGGCCATCGAGACATAGGATTTGAACGCCAGCGGCAACAACACGGCTTTGATGATCAGCGTCAGGGCAATGATCGACCAGCCCATGTTGCCGATGATGCCATTCACCCAGTGCAGAACCGTGAAGATCGGCTTGGTCAGGAACGGGTACCAGCCCCAGGAAATTGTCTCCAGAAAGTTGCGTACGTCGCCCTGGTTTTCATACGCGCGGATCGTGTCCCACCGTTTGGCACCGGCGAAAAGCCGAGTGGTGACCGCTTGGGTTTGGCCGGGGGCCACTTCGACCGTGTCGAGCCGGGCGATGGCGCGGTATACGTCCGCGTCGGTGTCGTATTGCATGATGGACGTGAACGGGTCGGCAGTTGCCGGGATCAGCGTCGCCATCCAATAGTGATCGGTGAACCCGATCCAACCGCCCTGGGTAACGCGCGCCACCGTGGCGACGTTCGGCCCGAAAGCCCAGTCGTTGTCGCGGCCATAGTCCCTGATCTTTTTGTACTTGTGATATTCGCGTTCGTCGTCGTCCTGGCGCAGGCCGCCTTCGTCGATCACGAAAAAGCCTTTCAGGTCGTCGGGTTCGCCATAGCGCTCCAGCCGACCCTCGGGCGCCAGTCGCTGTGTTTCATCGCCGGAATTCGTGACTTTCTGGGTGACGGTGAACATGAAATCCTGATCGACCGCATAAGTCCGTTCAAAATCCAGGCCCTTGCCGTTTGACCAGGCAAGGACTATGTCGTTGCCAGGCGCCAACACCTGTCCCGATACCAGCGACCATGGCGTGTTGGCGCCAGGAACGTCCTCAAAGCTCAGATCACCGCCCGGTGCCCAACTGTAAAGCGCCTGATAAGCACCATTCGTACCAAGCGGAGACAACAGCGTGACGATGTCGCTGTCGGCATCCAGGCTGACTTTGTATCCTTTCAGGCTCAGATCATCGATCCGCCCGCCGGTCAGCGATATGGAACCGGCCAGTTCGGGGGTGTCGATCTTGATGCGCGTATCGGCACCAAGGACGACCTGGCGCGCTTCAGCGGCGCTGATGGTGGCGGGCTGATCGGTGGTGGTTGGCCCCGCGGCGACCGGTGCACCGGCGGTGCCGGTGGTGGTGGTGTCCGGGTCGGTTGGCGGCGTAGTGTCCTGGGGCGGAAAGAAAACGAACCACGCAAGGATCACGAGAAAGCTCAGCGCTGTCGCCAGGATTAGGTTCTTGTTCTGATCGTCCATCAGGTATGCCGCTGCTGTGAAATGGTGCCCTCGGGGTTCAACAGTCCATGGGCCAAAAGGTCAAGCGGTTTTGGCCTGGTCGCGCCAGGAGGCGCTGCAGGGCTTTTGCATTTCGCGTGGGCCTCACCAATTTGTGTCCGCTACCCAAGGGCCCGCGCTGGCCGAGACCGTGGCTCATGCTAGTGTCGCGCGATGACGCCAAAACGGATAATAACGCTTGTTGCAATGGTATCCAGTCTGGCCGTGCCTGTCAGCGCCTGCGATCTTGCGCTGGCGCTGGCGGTGGATATTTCCGGATCGGTCGACCGCCGCGACTACGAAGTGCAGATGCGCGGCCTTGCCGCCGGTCTGCGCGACGGGGTTGTGGCCGAATCCCTGGTGCGGGCCCGGGCCCGCATTATTCTGGTGCAATGGACCGGAAGTTCGCGCCAGGACATTTCGGTCCCCTGGACCGAGGTTACATCCTTCGACGCGCTCGACGCTCTGGCCGCACGCATCGAAGCAACGCCGCGCGCCTGGCGAAATTTTTCAACCGCGATCGGCGAGGCGTTGCAATTTACCATGCAGCAGTTCGAACCCGGTCGACCGTGCAAGCGGCGGGTGATCGACGTTTCGGGTGACGGATCAAGCAACGAGGGTGCCGAACCGCGCGCATCGCATGCCGATCTGCGGGCCGCCGGGATCACGGTCAATGCCTTGGTTATCGAGGGCGCCGAACGCGACCTGACCGGTTACTTTTGGGAAAATGTCATTACCGGCGAAGGGGCCTTTGTCGTTACCGCCAATAACTTCAGCGATTACCCGGAAAAAATGCGCCAGAAACTGGTGCGTGAAACCGCTCGGCAAATCTCGGGCCTGCCGCCCGAGGGGCCGATTCCGGCCGGTTTTGACCAGACGGACCGGCAAGCGCTGGACAATGGACAATTGCGGCCATTGTGATCACGCTTTATTAAGGCGTGATCACTTAAATCTCGGAAATTCTGGCTCTGCGCCAAATCGGCGCGGGCGCGATGCCACCTGCCAAGGTGACACTTGTGCGAATATGCGCCAAAAGGGACCAAGACCGCCCATTTCGGGAGAGAGATGACCATGGCAGACGTGAACCGGGGCAACCGCCCGCTTTCACCGCATATTTCCATTTACCGTCCCCAACTGACGTCGATTAGCTCGATTTTGACGCGGATCACCGGCAACGCGTTGATCGTGGGCGCAGTTCTGGTGGTGTGGTGGTTTCTGGCGGCAGCGACCAGCCCAAGCTATTTCGCTTTGGCCGACGCAGTAATCGCGTCGTGGCCGGGCGATATTGTCATGGTGCTGTCGCTCTGGGCGCTTTGGTATCACGCACTGGCCGGAGCCCGGCATCTGATCTGGGACAGCGGCAGGGGGCTGGACATGGCGGTGGCCGAAAGATTGGGCTGGGCGGTCATCATCGGGTCAGTCGTTCTTACCGTCCTGACACTTGTTGTGATTTGAGGAGGCGGAAATGGCATTTCTGACCGACCGCAAGCGAGTTCGTGGCCTGGGTGTTGCGCGCACCGGCACTGCCCACCATTTGTGGATGACCGTCTCATCCGTTGGCCTTCTGATTCTGGTGCCGCTTTTCGTCTTTAGCTTCGGACCGATGCTGGGTGCCCCTTACGCCGAGGTTACGGCCAATTTCGCTCGGCCCTTCCCGGCCATTGTCGCGGCGCTGACGATTACGGTCGGATTTCTGCATTTCAAAAACGGCGTGCGCACAGTGATCGAGGATTACGTGCAGGGCCTGAGACGCGAAGCGCTGATCGTCGCGACGGTGTGTTTCAGCTATGCGGCCATTGCGGTCGGTCTTTTTTCAATCGCCCGCCTGGCGCTCTGACCTGAAGGACTATCATGGCAGCCTACGAATACGAGACACATGACTATGACGTCGTCATAGTCGGCGCCGGTGGATCGGGCTTGCGCGCCACGCTTGGCATGGCCGAACAGGGGCTGCGGACCGCCTGCGTGACCAAGGTTTTCCCGACCCGGTCGCACACGGTCGCCGCCCAGGGCGGCATCGCAGCATCGCTCGGCAACATGGGCCCCGACCATTGGCAATGGCATATGTACGACACCGTCAAGGGCTCGGACTGGCTGGGTGATACCGACGCGATGGAGTACCTCGCGCGCGAAGCCCCCAAGGCGGTTTACGAGCTGGAACATTACGGGGTGCCGTTTTCGCGCACTGAAGAGGGCAAAATCTATCAGCGCCCCTTTGGCGGCCATACGACCGAGTTCGGCGAAGGCCCCCCTGTGCAGCGCACCTGCGCCGCCGCCGACCGCACCGGCCACGCGATATTGCACACACTTTACGGCCAGAGCCTGAAACACAACGCCGAGTTCTACATCGAATACTTCGCGATTGACCTGATTATGTCAGATGACGGTGCCTGTCAGGGCGTGGTGTGCTGGAAGCTCGATGACGGCACAATCCACGTCTTCAATGCCAAGATGGTGGTGCTGGCCACCGGCGGCTATGGCCGCGCCTTTTTCAGCGCCACCTCGGCGCATACCTGCACCGGCGATGGCGGCGGCATGGTGGCGCGCGCCGGCCTGCCCCTGCAGGACATGGAGTTCGTGCAGTTCCACCCGACCGGCATCTATGGCTCGGGCTGTTTAATCACCGAGGGTGCGCGTGGTGAAGGCGGGTATTTGTCCAATTCCGAGGGCGAGCGGTTCATGGAGCGCTATGCGCCGACCTACAAGGACCTGGCCCCGCGCGATTATGTCAGCCGGTCGATGACCATTGAAATTCGCGAAGGGCGGGGCGTCGGGGCGGACGGCGACCATTTGTATCTGAACCTCAACCACCTGCCCGCCGAGGCCTTGGCCGAGCGTCTGCCTGGTATTTCGGAGAGCGCGAAAATATTTGCCGGCGTCGATGTCACCAGGCAGCCGATCCCGGTGCTGCCGACCGTGCATTACAACATGGGCGGGATCCCGACGAATTACTGGGGCGAGGCGTTGAACCCGACGCCGGACGACCCCAACCGCATCGTGCCCGGCCTGATGGCAGTTGGCGAGGCGGGCTGTGCATCGGTGCACGGCGCCAACCGGCTGGGATCCAATTCGCTGATCGACTTGGTGGTTTTTGGCCGCGCGGCGGCGATCAGGGCTGGAAGCGTCGTCGATGCCGACGCGCCTGCCGCGCCGACCAATACGGGCTCGATCGATCGCGCGCTCGACCGGTTCGACGGGCTGCGCCACGCGAAGGGTGACACGCCGACCGCCGATCTGCGGCTGGACATGCAACGCACCATGCAAGCCGATGCGGCCGTGTTCCGAACCGCCAAAACCATGGCCGAGGGTGTGGACAAAATGGATGCAATCGCCGGGAAATTGTCGGACCTGAAGGTCACCGACCGCAGCCTGATCTGGAATTCCGACCTGATGGAAACGCTGGAACTGACCAATCTGATGCCGAATGCGCTGGCCACAATCGTGGGGGCTGAGGCGCGGCATGAAAGCAGGGGCGCCCACGCCCACGAAGACCACCCCGACCGCGACGACGCAAACTGGCGCGTCCACACGATCAGCCGGGTGGATGCCACTCAAGTGAGTCTAAGCTATCGCCCGGTGGTCACCGAACCCCTTAGCACCGAAGACCAAGGCGGCATCGCGCTCGAGCGAATTGCCCCAAAAAAGAGGACGTTCTGATGTATAAGCTAATAACGTTGACTGCACTGGCCGTGGCGCTGGCCGCCTGCGAACCAACCGTCACCGCCCCGGTCCAAGACGGCGAGGTAACGCCCGAGATGGAACAACTCAAAAATCAGGTTCTGGTGTGCACGGTGGCGCTGGTTGCCACGGGCGATATTGTGATGGTTGGTTCGGACGACCCGGAACACAAGGATCGCATCGAATACAAGTCGATCCTGGAAACCGGCTATGAGGTGACGATGAACGGGCAAAAGGCCACCGCGACCGATTACGCGAAGATAGACGAGTGCGTTGACCAAGAAGCTGGCACCGGCTGATATGTTCGGTTCTTGCTCATTCACGGCTATTTGGAGGTTGGCACGATGCTGCAAAAGATAACTTTCGCGGCTGCCGCGCTTGTGGCGCTGACCGCCTGTGACACACCTCTGGGGACCGAAGTGACGCGCAACGCCGCGAAATCGGTTGTCAACGATGTCATCCAGGACAAGGCCCCGGGCGTGAACGCGGAACCGGTGACCGACTGCATTATCGACAATGCGACCGGGTCTGAGATCGTCGATATCGCCGGCGCGGCGCTGACCGGGGTTTCCGACACGACCGTGGCGCTGGTGCTCGAGATCGCCACGCGCCCCGACACGATCACTTGCCTGATCGAAAGCGTCGGTCCGCTGATGCTGGCCGAAATTGTCCTGTCCAATCAATAGGAGGTAGGACATGGTCCAACTGACACTCCCCAAGAACAGCCGCGTTCGTGTGGGCAAGACCTGGCCCCGGCCCGAGGGTGCCACCAACCTGCGCAAGTTCCAGATCTATCGCTGGACCCCCGACGACGGCGAGAACCCGCGCGTCGACACCTATTTTGTCGATATGGACGCCTGCGGGCCGATGGTTCTGGACGCGCTGATCAAGATCAAGAACGAGATCGATCCGACGCTGACGTTCCGCCGGTCGTGCCGCGAAGGCATCTGCGGATCCTGCGCGATGAACATCGACGGGATCAACACGCTGGCCTGCATTTATGGGCTCGATGAGGTCAAGGGCGACGTGAAGATCTATCCGCTGCCCCATATGCCGGTGGTCAAAGACCTGATCCCGGATCTGACCCATTTCTACGCCCAGCACGCGTCGATCATGCCGTGGCTCGAGACCGCGACCAACAAGCCCGCCAAGGAATGGAAGCAATCGATCGAAGATCGCCGCAAGCTGGACGGGCTTTACGAATGCGTCATGTGCGCCTGCTGCTCGACCTCGTGCCCCTCATACTGGTGGAACGGCGACCGCTATCTGGGACCGGCGGCTTTGTTGCACGCCTACCGCTGGATCATCGACAGCCGCGACGAAGCCACCGGCGAACGGCTGGACGATCTGGAAGACCCGTTCAAACTCTATCGCTGTCACACCATCATGAACTGCACCAAGACCTGCCCCAAGGGCCTGAACCCGGCCAAGGCGATTGTTGAGATCAAAAAGATGATGGTCGAGCGGCGGTTGTAACGGTGGCATTTTTGGCCGCGCGGTTGCGGCAGACACCTGATTCAAGAATGGCCGATCTCGCCGGAAACTAATTTAGTGTCGAGAACATTCTGAGTTGACCGGTTTATGTACCATATGAGTTGACCGCTTCTGTTGCGGTTTCTGGCCCTGTGGGGAAGTGGTCGGTCGCGGAGCGGCTGTCCACTTGTCCACAGGGCGCCGGTCGGTCGCGTCGA
>JAKZRT010000072.1:0-4520 GCA_047518005.1 Brevirhabdus sp. | reverse complement strand
AACCTCCTCGAACTTCATCAATCTCAGTCCCTGTACCTGCTCCGTCCGACGCATCGCCTCCCTCCATGGCTTGGAGGCGTTCTAAAACCGGACAGATCATCTGGTACATAAACCGGACATATCGCGTGTTACCGACACATCAAAGCGTCTGACTTGAAGCCACCCACGACGAACGCTATTATATGCAGCAAAGCGCTGATCAGAATAAAAAACGCGCCGTTGCGGTAGGGTCCCGCGAGATTCATTACTTTTCCATCCCTTCCAGTCAGTCGTTTTCGCAGGGCATGCCTGCGACACCCCATGCGAGGACATCATTGACATGTTCCTGCAGGCTATGTGGCGCGGGCTCGCGACCGCCACCGGGGTTCCAGGCCCAATGCAGGATCAGGTCGTGATCCAGATGGGTGGCAAGGTCAAGATATGTGCGGTCGCCGTTTCTGTCTGGGTCGCGAAGTTGATTACAGACATCGATCGAAGACTTGCCGAACCATTCGGCCTCAACCGGCGCAAGCTGCCAGTTCATCGCAACCTGAGGCGGGGCGTGCGGCATGTCGTTGAGACTTTCGCGCGTCGCGTGGCAGGTGGAGCAGGGGAGAGACTCGGCCCCGATGCGACTTTCACCGGCGTTGACATTCATGCCGTGACGGCGGGTTTTGCCATAGCTAAGACCGGACCACATCGGGCGGTTCTCGGCACCTACATGGCAGTTGGAACAGCGCGGATGAGAGGTGACCTGGAATACTCGTGACCAGGCTTCCAATCCCTGTACGGTGCTCACCGAGCCCTCTGCGGGCGGGTTGATCGAGACATTCTCGCCTGCCGCGAAGACGGTCGCAGACAGGCTGAATGCGAGGATCGCGCCAACGATCAGACGTTTCATTGCCATCCCCTCAAACAAAGTCGATGAATTTGTTGAACGGCATTTCGCGCAGCCGCTGTCCGGTCGCCGCAAAGATCGCATTGGCCAACGCAGGGGCCGCGGGCGGCACTGGCGGCTCGCCGATACCGCGGATTTTGCGGGCATTTTCCAAACCGCGCACTTCGATCGCCGGGCATTGGTACATCCGCATGCCTTCATGGGCGTGGAAATTTGTCTGCTCGGCGATGCCGTCCGAATAGGTGATCTCACAATTCATCGCGTGACCTAGCCCCCAGACGACACCTCCCTTGACTAGGTTGTCGAAGTTGATCGGGTCGATTACTTTACCCACATCAGCGGCCACGTAGACTTTGTCGATCTTGATGCCTTGGTCGGTATTGGTGACTTCGACCACCTCGGCAACGGGCACGCCGAAGGATTCCACCAGCGCGACCCCACGCCCCCGGCGCGGGCCAAGATCGCTGCCCCAACCAGACATCTCTGCCACGGCTTCCAGCACTTTGCGGTGGATGTCGTTGTTGCAAAGCCGGATGCGTTCCTCCATCTGGTCGGCGCCTGCGGCGTGGATCAGCTCATCAAGAAAGCCCTCGGCAAAGAAGCCGGCAGTTGACGCGCCCACAGAGCGCCAAGAACTGATCGGCGCAAGTTCCGGCACTTTGTAACCCCGCACCCGCAGGTTGGGGATGGCATAGGGCATGTTCCACGCACCCGCCGGGATTTGACTATCAGGGCCAGGAACCGGCTGGCCAAGGCGACCAGCCTGCGATGCTGTCACCGAGGGCGTCGCAATATCAAGAGACCAGCTGTCGACCCTGCCGTCCTTAACCGTTCCCTGCGAACGCGCCATGCCAATCTGGCGCGGGAAATCATGGGCAAAGTCTTCTTCGCGGCTGAACGTCAGCTTGATCGGCGTGCCCTTCATCTGCACTGCGATTTCAGTTGCCAGCGTGACATTTTCAAACTCCAGACGGTGCCCGAAACTGCCGCCACCGAACTGGTTGTGCAAAGTGACCTGCTCCTTCTTGCACCCGACGATTGCCGCTACTTTCATCTGCAGGAATCGCTGCAACTGATGCGTGGTCCAGACTTCCGCTGCGTCATCGCTTACGCGCACAATGGCGCTGATCGGTTCCAGCGGCTGGTGGGCGACATAGGGTGTGCGATATTCGGCCATGAGCACTTCGCCGCGCAAAAGCCCCGCATCCACATCGCCATCTGCACGCCATTCGGCGTCGAGCCGTTCCTCGGTGAAGCTGGCCGCAACTTCGGCCCAATGGCCGTCCATCTCTGCCGGATAGGGGGCGGGCCCCCAGTTAAAAGTGATGGCCTTGGCGGCCTGAATGGCGCGCCAGGTGTTGTCTGCAATCACCGCGACACCGTTGGTGACCGGAACGATCTTCTGCACACCGCGCATAGTCTCTGTCGCACTGGCGTCATAGCTGTTCATGACCCCGCCTTGGCGCGGGTTCACAACAACGGTCGCATGAACCATACCGTCCACCGTCAGGTCGATGCCGTATTTCTGTGTTCCGGTGGATTTGGCGACGATATCCGAGCGCAGCATCGGGTGGCCAATCAGGCGCCATGTGCCGGGATCGCGCAGCTTGACGTTGGTCACCGGTGCGATACTGGCGGCGATGCCGGCAAGCTCGGTATATTTTAGTTCCGATCCGTCGGGCAGCTGAACAGCGGCGTTTGCCGTTCTGAGCTGGTCCACAGGCACACCGGATTTCTCTGACGCTGCCTTTTTAAGTGTCTCGCGCGCTACGGCTCCGGCCATCCGCAACTTCTCGTACTGATCCGGCACGGTTGACGAACCACCAGTGCCCATCACACCCATGACCTTGATGACCGATCCGGCAATGGCGCGCACGGTTCCAGCCACGCGGCTTTCATCAAACGACATAAACGGCACCGCTTCTGCGGCCAAAGCGGTATTGTAATAGGCCGGGCTCGGAACTCCGAAAGAAGTTTCGAACTGGCCGAATTCGACGTCCAGCTCTTCGGCGATCAGGGCGGCTTGTGCAGAAGTCACGCCCTGACCCACATCCGCATGCGGTGTGATCAAAGTGATCTTGTCTGCCGTGATCTTTACGAATGGATTGAAAGTGGCTTCACCATCCCCGAGCCCGGCGGCAAGCGGATTGTCATGCGGCCTTTTCACCACGTAGGTCCCGAACGCGACACCCCCCATGACAGCCGCAGACCCGATCAGAAATGTGCGGCGGGCGATTGTTCTTGCACGCCCCATAGCTCAACTCTCCCTCATGTTTGCAGCGGCGGTTTTGAGCGCCTCGCGGATGCGCGGGTAAGTGCCGCAACGGCAAAGATTGCCGCTCATGACACTGTCTATATCTTCGTCCGTCGGCTCGGGATTTGCATCCAGAAGCGATGCGGCCTGCATAATTTGGCCTGATTGGCAGTAACCGCATTGTGCCACCTGATGCTCGATCCAGGCCGCCTGAACGGCATGAAGAGCGTCGGGCGTTCCCAGACCCTCAATTGTCGTGACCTCGCTGTCGCCTACGCTCGCGGCCGCCATTTGACAACTGCGTACTGCCTGGCCGTCGATATGCACGGTGCAGGCGCCGCACTGGGCAATGCCGCAGCCGTATTTAACGCTCATGAAGCCAAGCTCGTCGCGCAAAACCCACAGCAGCGGCATGTCGTCTTCGACATCCACTTGATGGATTTGGCCATTCACAATCAGTTGCATGGAGTTTCCATTTATATAATTGGACACTTATTGTCTTTATGTCTAATTTGACAACAGGATGCAAGACACGAAATACCGGGTGCCATGAACCAGCGAGATCACAGAATTATTGAAGCGGCGCAAAAGGTTTTCGCGCGTTACGGTGTCAGCAAGACCACGATGAATGACATCGCGCGCGAAGCGGGCGTCGCCAGGCAGACGCTTTATAACGCTTATCCGGGCAAAGATGAGGTTTTGCGTGCTACGGTCGAGCATGTCACATTTCAGGCGTTTCAAGCGGTTCAAAACGCGTGGGGCGACGCCGCGACGCTTAGCCAAAAACTGGACATATTCTTCGAGTTGGTACCGCTGAAATGGTACGACATTGTAATATCGTCACCCGATGCAGAAGATTTGCTGGAAGGGGTACATGCGGTTGCAAAACTGGAGCTATCACGCGATGCGGCCCGTTGGGTAGACGCATTCTCTGAGCTGCTGAGCACGCACGTCCCGCACCTTTCAACTGTCGGCCAGAACCAAGAACATATTGCCGAGTTTATTCATTCAACCAGCATCAACGCAAAATACAATGCTGGGAGTAGAACAATCCTGGAATCCAGGTTGTCAATTCTCAAAAGATCCGTACTTGCTTTGGTTGGACAAAAAGATTGAGATTTCGAGATCGTAGCTGAGAACTGGCCGTCGAATGATCTGAAGTTAATGTCCGCAAAAGACTGCAACTATTGCCAGACTAATTTCGTCGAATGACCGGAAAGTTTTAGGTTTTTCGATGCGGGCCATTGTGCGACTTTTCGGCTTGGGCTGCGTGTGGCCCGCGTTGGGAAACCTGACTAGGAGGAAGCTGCGGGGGTTGGTTGAGCCCTATGGGGAAAGCGTGAAGCAAGTCTTGCCACAGTTGCCGCAAGATGCCGCGGTTGTGCGATG
>JAKZRT010000071.1:0-6326 GCA_047518005.1 Brevirhabdus sp. | reverse complement strand
CGCATTTTGATTACGTCAACCCCGACGCCCCCAAGGGCGGCGAATACAGCCAGTGGGCGCAGGGCAATTATGACAGCTTTAACGTCTGGACCCGCAAGGGCGTATCGGCGGCGTTGGTCGGGATCATGTACGAAAACATTCTGACCGGAACGGCCGACGACGCTTACGGGTCATATTGCTATCTCTGCACGACGATGGAGTACCCCGAAAACCGGGACTGGGTGATCTTCAACTTGCGCGACGATGTGACGTTCTCGGACGGGCGGACAATGACCGCCGACGACATCAAGTTCACTTTCGAGCTGTTTCTGGAGCAGGGCATCACCGAATACCGCAACGTGGTCGAGGGCTTTGTCTCCAGCGTCGAGGTGCTGGACCCATACAAGATCAAGTTCAACTTTACCGACGAAGCCCCGCGCCGCGACGTGTTGTCGTTCGCGGGCGGCACGACGGTCTTTTCAATGTCCTGGTTCGAGGAAACCGGGGCGCGGATCGACGAAAGCACGCTGGTGCCGTTTCTGGGCACCGGGCCCTATATGGTCGAAAGCTTCGATGTCGGACGCCAGATCGTTTATGGGCGCAGCCCGAATTACTGGGGCGCAGACCATCCGCATAATGTGGGCCAGAACAATTTCGACACCATCCGCGTCGAATATTTTGCCGATTCCTCCGCCGCGCTGGAAGGCTTCAAGGCAGGCGAATATACGTTCCGCAGCGAAAATTCGTCGAAAGACTGGGCCACGGCCTATGAATTTCCGGCTGTTGAAGCGGGGATCGTGAAGAAAGAAGAACTGTACAACGGCAACATCGGAACGGCGCAGTCGTTTATCTTCAACCTGCGTCGAAAAAAATGGCAGGACCCGCGGGTTCGTGCGGCTATACGGTTGATGTTCAACTTCGAATGGTCGAACGAGACGCTGTTCTTCGGGCTTTACGAGCGGGTGAATTCGTTCTGGGAAAACTCGGAACTGGAAGCCACCGGACTGCCGAGCCAGGCCGAGCTGGCGTTGTTGCAGCCACTGGTTGACGACGGTCTGATCGATGCGTCGATCCTGACCAGTGAACCGGTGATGGCGCCGATGTCGGGCGCCCGCGCGCTTGATCGGGGCAACCTGCGTGCCGCGTCAGACCTTTTGGATGCGGCGGGCTGGGAAACCGGCGATGACGGTATCCGGCGCAAAGATGGCAGGGACCTTGACCTTGTGTTCCTGCAATTCAGCCCGGCCTTCGACCGCATCATAAACCCTTACGTCGAGAACCTAAAACGCCTGGGGGTGAATGCGTCGCTGGAACGGGTCGACATCTCGCAATATATCGACCGGCGCCGAACCTCGGATTACGACCTGGTCAACCACAGCTTTTCCATGGGCTTCGAGCCCGGGATCGGGCTGCGGCAATGGTACGGGTCGGAAACCGCTGTTGACAGTTCGCGCAACCTGATGGGTCTGCAGAACGAGGCCGTCGACCGGTTGTTGACCGCGATCATCGACGCGCGCGAACAGGACGATCTGACCACCGGCGTCCACGCCCTTGACCGGGTTCTGCGGGCCGAAGGATTCTGGGTGCCGCAATGGTTCAAGGATGTGCATACGGTCGCTTATTACGACATCTACCGCTATCCCGAGAACCTGCCACCCTTCGCTTTGGGGGAGGTTTCGTTCTGGTGGTACGATGCCGAGCGGGCCGAGGAATTGCGCGCGTCCGGCGACCTCTGATCAGGGGAGTCGCGGCCAATGGGCGCATATATATTCCGACGGTTGCTGTTGGTCATTCCCACGCTTTTCGGGGTGATGGTGCTCAACTTTATACTGACCCAGTTTGTCCCCGGCGGTCCGATCGAGCAGATCATCGCCCAGATGGAGGGCTCGGGCGATGTGTTCGAGACCATCGCCGGGGGCGGGTCGGAGAACCTGCAGCAGCTGGAAGAAGACAGCTATGGCGGCAGCAGCTACGTCGGCGCGCGCGGCCTGCCCAAAGAGTTCATCGAAGAGCTGGAGCGCGAGTTTGGCTTTGACAAGCCGGCCTGGAAACGCTTCGGGATGATGATGTGGAATTATATCCGCTTCGATTTTGGCGAAAGCTATTTCCGGTCGACGACGGTCGTTGATCTGGTCCTCGAAAAAATGCCGGTCAGTATCACCCTTGGGCTGTGGTCGACGCTGCTCGCTTATTTCATTTCGATCCCCTTGGGCATTCGCAAAGCCGTGCACGACGGATCGGCCTTTGACAGCTGGACATCGGGCGTGATTATCGTCGGTTACGCAATTCCGGGGTTTCTTTTTGCCATTTTTCTGATCGTCCTTTTCGCTGGCGGATCGTTCTGGCAAATCTTCCCACTTAGGGGTCTGACATCAGACAATTGGGAAAATATGAGCCCGATTGGCAAAGCACTGGATTACCTTTGGCACATTGCCTTGCCGGTGATCGCAAGTTCGATCTCGGGCTTTGCGACGCTGACGCTTTTGACCAAGAACAGCTTTCTGGACGAGATCAACAAGCAATATGTCATCACCGCCAAAGCCAAGGGTCTGACCCAAGGCCGGGTGCTTTACGGCCATGTGTTCCGCAACGCGATGCTGATTGTCATCGCCGGGTTTCCGGGCCTGTTTCTGGGCGTATTCTTCAGCGGATCGCTGATCATCGAAACGATTTTTTCACTCGATGGTCTGGGGCGGCTGGGCTTCGAGGCGGCGCTTCAGCGCGATTATCCGATCATCTTCGCCACGCTGTTCTTTTTCGGTCTGGTCGGGCTTGTGGTCGGGATCCTCAGTGATCTGATGTATGTTTTCGTCGATCCGCGCATCGACTTTGAAAGCCGAGGGGCCTGAGATGCGTCTGTCGCCCCTGAACCAGCGCCGCTGGCGCAACTTCCGCCGCAACCGGCGCGCTTTCTGGTCGCTGATCATTTTCAGTGCGCTTTTCGGGGCCAGCCTGCTGGCCGAGTTCATCGCCAACGACAAACCGTTTCTGGTCAGTTACCGCGGCGAGCTTCATTTCCCGGTCTACCGCTTTTATCCGGAGACCGCCTTTGGCGGCGATTTCAAGACCGAGGCGGTCTATTCCGACATCGAGGTCAAATGCCTGATCATCTCGGGCGGTCTGACCGATTGCTTTGACGACCCCGAAGGCATCATCGCCGATTCGGCCGACGGCGTGGTGGCGGGCGCGGCGATCAACAAGGGCTGGATGCTCTGGCCGCCGATCCCCTACCGCTTTGACACCATCGTCGACACCGGCGGCGTCGCCCCCGGTGCGCCATCGTCGCTGAATATCCTCGGCACCGATGACACCTCGCGCGATGTGGTGGCGCGGGTGATTTATGGTTTTCGCCTTTCTATCTTTTTCACGCTGATCGTGACGGTTTCCAGCTCGATCGTCGGAATTATAGCGGGCGCGGTTCAGGGCTATTTCGGCGGCTGGCTGGACCTGATTTTCCAGCGTATCCTGGAAATCTACGGGTCCACGCCGTCGCTTTACGTCATCATCATTCTGTTCGCAATTCTGGGGCGAAGTTTCTGGCTCTTGGTCTTTGTCACCGTGATCTTCGGCTGGCCTGCCCTCGTGGGCGTAGTCCGCGCCGAGTTTCTGCGGGCGCGCAATTTTGAATATGTGCGCGCCGCCAAGGCGCTGGGCGTCAGCTCGCGCACCATCATGTTCCGGCACATGCTGCCCAATGCCATGGTCGCCACACTGACACTGATGCCGTTCATCATCACGGGCACCATAGGCACGCTGGCCGGACTCGATTTTCTGGGCTTTGGCCTGCCGTCCTCGGCACCGTCGCTGGGCGAACTGACCCTGCAGGCCAAACAGAACCTGCAGGCGCCCTGGCTGGGTTTCACCGCGTTTTTCACCTTTGCCATCATGCTCAGCCTGCTGGTATTCGTCTTCGAGGGTGTGCGCGACGCCTTTGATCCGCGAAAGACATTCCAGTGAAGCCGCTGCTTGAAGTCCGCGACCTGTCGGTTGCGTTTCGCCAAGACGGGGCGGTGACCGAAGCCGTGCGCGGGGTGTCGTTTAGCGTCGGCGAAGGCGAGACCGTGGCGCTGGTCGGTGAAAGCGGGTCGGGCAAGTCGGTGACCGCGCTGGCCTCGACCAGCCTGCTGGCCGACAGCGCGCAGATTTCCGGCTCGATCACCTATCACGGGCAACAAATGGTCGGTGCCGACGAGGCGCTGCTGCGCAAGATCCGCGGCAACGACATCTCCTATATCTTCCAAGAGCCGATGACCTCGCTGAACCCGCTGCACACGCTGGAAAAGCAATTGGCCGAAAGCCTTTCACTGCACCAGGGGGTCAGCGGCGCGGCGGCGCGCACGCGGATCGTCGAGCTGTTGAGAAAGGTGGGTATCCACGACGCCGAAACGCGTCTGGGCGCCTATCCACACCAGCTTTCGGGCGGGCAGCGGCAACGGGTGATGATCGCCATGGCACTGGCCAACGGACCCGATCTGCTGATCGCCGACGAACCAACGACGGCGCTCGATGTCACCATTCAGGCGCAGATCCTCGAGCTTCTGGCCGAGCTCAAGGCCGTGGAACAGATGAGCCTTTTGTTCATCACCCACGATCTTGGCATCGTGCGCCGGATCGCCGACCGGGTCTGTGTCATGCAGGAAGGCGAGATCGTCGAGGCCGGTGTCACGGCCGAAATATTCGCCAATCCGACCCATCCCTATACCCAGAAACTTTTGGCAGCCGAAGCCGCGGGGCGGCCCGACCCAGTGCCCGAAGACGCGCCGCTGGTCGCCGAGACCGAGGCGCTGCGCATCTGGTTTCCGATCTACCGCGGCCTGCTGAAACGCACCGTAGGTCACGTCAAAGCGGTCAATTCGGCCAGCGTGTCGGTGCGCGCCGGCGAAACTCTGGGCATCGTTGGCGAAAGCGGGTCGGGAAAGACCACGCTGGCGCTGGCGATTATGCGGCTGATCGGCTCGGTCGGCGGCATTTCCTTTGAGGGGCGCGACATCGCAGGACTGAATCAGCGCGACATGCGCCCGCTCAGGCGGCACATGCAAATTGTTTTTCAGGACCCGTACGGCAGCCTGAGCCCGCGCATGACCGCCGAAGAGATCATTGGCGAAGGGCTGACAATTCACGCGGTCGACCCCGATCGCGACCGCCGCGAGATGGTGACCGAGATCATGGCCGAGGTCGGTCTGGACCCGGCGACCATGCACCGCTATCCGCACGAGTTTTCCGGCGGTCAACGTCAGCGCATCGCCATCGCGCGGGCGATGATCCTGCGGCCCAAGCTGGTGGTGCTTGACGAACCGACCAGCGCGCTGGACATGACCGTCCAGGTGCAGATTGTCCACCTGTTGCGACAGTTGCAGGTCAGCCACGGGCTGGCTTATCTCTTCATCAGTCACGACCTGAAAGTTGTGCGCGCGCTCAGCCACAAGGTGATGGTGATGAAAAACGGCGATGTGGTCGAGGTCGGCGAAGGCGACGCCATCTTCGAGAATCCCCAGACCGACTATACCAAAGAGCTGATCGCGGCGGCGTTCGGATAGAGTCCGAAAGTCGGATCCAGCTCCCTACACCTTCATGAGTGGGGCCGCCATTGGCGGACCGGCAACACTGGTTGCGCTGGTCCTCACATATCGCCCAATTTTGGCGATGCGTTCCGCCGCGCGCTCCCCGAAGGTTTTTTGGACGTATGTTCTATTTTCCGCAGACCGATCAGGTGCTCCTGGTTCTGGTCCTCGTCGGATTTGCAACAGGGTTGCCCGCAGGCCTATATGTCAGCCTGGCCGCCCAATCCCTGCGCCCGCGCGAACGCGCCATTGGAATGGGGCTGTTTTACAAGATCCATTATATCTTGTTTTCGATCTCACCGCTGGTTGCGGGCAAACTGATCGACCTGCGCGGCAGCACCGATATTGCGTTTTTCTATGGTGCGGCGCTGCTGGATATTACCTTGGCATCAGCAATGGCAGGTCAATCGCTGCGCCGCCGGGTCTGACCCGGCTCGGGTCACGGTCTTGCGCGCATGATTATTCCCGCGCACACAGGCGTCGGACGCTGTTGACACCCTTGCCGACTCTGCCTATACGGCGCGAATTCGAGCCTTGGGGACAAGGTTTGATCCAGTACCGAAGTGGTCACGATCCGGGCCCAAGGCCCCGATCCTCTGGATACCCACCGCACCTTTTGGGGAAACCCGGAAAGGTCTGCGGTTTTTGCGTTGCGCGGACGCGTGCATCGCCAGACGACGAAGACGAACCGCGGGGCGACCCGTGAAACACATGTTTGCAAGACCGGGAAGAGACCCATATGCCGACGATCCAACAGCTGATCCGCAAACCGCGGCGGCCCAAAGT
>JAKZRT010000070.1:0-5008 GCA_047518005.1 Brevirhabdus sp. | reverse complement strand
TTCGACAATTATGAGCAGATCGTCGACAGGTGTTGCGAAGCATGGAACTTCTTTGCAAACGACAAAACCGCAATCACGTCAATCACTACCAGACAATGGGCCAAAACGGTCAACGACTAGGGCCGTTGGTATTAGTCGGTTCATGCTATACCTTCCCCTGCCCGGTGTCATCGGCGGCGGCTCAACTTTCCTTCCCCCACACCTGCAATTATGCTGGTGGTGGTTCGGGCTGAAACCGCCTAGTCTTCCAAACGCGCCCTAACCGAGGACCCCCCAATGATCGACTCGCTGTTGCTGATGTTTATCTTTCTGATTGCCGGCGTGATCTCGGTTCCCATTGCGTCGCGCTTTGGCCTCGGGTCGGTTCTGGGCTATCTGATCGCAGGAATTTTGATCAGCCCGATTCTGGCAATTTTGAACGTCGATGTCGTCGCGATCCAGCATTTCGCCGAGTTCGGCGTCGTCATGATGCTGTTTCTTGTCGGTCTCGAGCTGGAACCCAAGTTGCTTTGGGAAATGCGCGCGCGGCTTTTGGGACTGGGCGGTGCCCAGGTCGCTGGAACTACGGCTATCGTAGCGGCGGCGGCGATGGCGCTTGGGCAGCCATGGACCATCGCTGTGGCCATCGGCCTTGTGATGGCGCTTTCATCGACGGCAATCGTTCTGCAAACGCTGAACGAAAAGGGCCTGATGAAAAGCGACGGCGGACAGTCGGCATTTTCGGTGCTGTTGTTTCAGGACATTGCGGTCATCCCGATGCTGGCGCTGATCCCGCTTTTGGCGATGCCCGAATTGATCGATCATCTGCCTGCCGCCGATGCGGACCATGGCGCTGAGGGCAGCGGGCTGAGCCTTGTTGCCGGGCTCAATGGCTGGCAGACCGCATTGGTGACCATCGCGGCGGTCGCAGCGGTCATTCTGGGCGGGAACTATTTGACCGGCCCGATATTTCGGTTCATCGCCCAGGCCCGGTTGCGCGAATTATTCACCGCCACCGCCCTGATGGGGGTTGTCGGGATCGCGCTTTTGATGTCGCTGGTCGGGCTGTCGCCGGCGCTTGGCACATTTCTTGCCGGCGTGGTCCTGGCCAATAGCGAGTACCGGCACGAGCTGGAAAGCAATATCGACCCGTTCAAAGGGCTGCTTTTGGGTCTCTTTTTCATGACCGTCGGCGCGGGCATCAACTTTGTCCTGCTCTTTGACAACGTCCTGGACATTCTGGCGCTGACGGCCGGGCTGATTGCGATCAAAGTTTCGGTGCTCTTGGTGGTCGGGCGTGTCTTCAAACTGATCGAGGGCGACAAATGGCTGTTTGCGCTTGGCCTGGCGCAGGCGGGCGAATTTGGTTTTGTCCTGCTGTCGTTCACCGTCGCCAACTCGGTGCTCCCGGCGAGCGTTGCCGATCGGCTGTTGTTGGTGGTGGCGCTGTCGATGCTGCTGACACCGGCGCTGTTTATTCTCTATGACCGGCTGATTGCCCGCCATTATTCGGGCCAGCAGGAACGCGAAGCCGACGAGATCGAACCGACCGGCAATGTCATCATCGCAGGCCACGGGCGTATGGGCGGCATGGTTAACCGGATGATGCGCGGCGCGGGGATTCCGACAACGGTCATCGACTATAGCTCGGCGCAATTGCAGATGCTCAAGACGCTTGGCATCCATGTCTATTACGGCGATGCTACGCGACCCGATTTGTTGCACTCGGCGGGCATTTCCGAGGCAAAATTATTCGTAATCGCCATCGACGATCGCGAACAGATCACCGAATTGACGCGCTATGCGGTCAAGAATTATCCGCATCTGCACGTCATTGCCCGCGCGGTTGACCGGAACCATGTCTACGAGCTTTGGGCCGCAGGCTGCCGGGACATCATCCGCGAGAACTATGACGGTTCGGTGCGGATGGGCCGGTCGGCGTTTGAGGCCACCGGAATGTCGAAGGCCGAAGCGCAAATGATGGCGGATGAATTCGAAAATGTGGACCGGGCCACGATGCGCGAACTTGCAGGTCTTTATGATCTGAACATTCCCGCCGCCGAAAACGAACCCTATATCAAACGGGTGCGCGAGCTGGTGGCCGAATGGGAAGGACAGCTGAGCATTCGCGTAAAGCAAAATGCAAAGGCTGAGGCCGCCGAGATCGAACAAGAAGCCAAAGCCTAGGGTCCCGTTGCCACGACCAGATCGGTTTCGGCCCGGATTGTCCCGGCCTATGCGATGCCGCGGTCATGGCGCGCCACGCTTGTGATAGTCGCTAAAATCAATGCCCTCGATGAGCCCCAGCAACGGGCCGATCCCTTGGTGCGCGTCGAATATCCCGCGCACCAGCATTTCTCCGGCGACATAGACAAGCACCAATAGCCCCAGCCACGAGATCCAGGGATACCGGGTCAGAAGTTTCATGATCAACGTGGCCGCACAGGCCATGAGGATAATCGCCAGGCCCAGGCCGAAGACCAGCAATTTGGTGTTGCCATCGGCAATGGCAGCAACGGCAAGTACGTTGTCCAGTGACATCGACACATCGGCCAGCGCGATCGTCCAAAGCGCCGCCCCAAGCGTGCGCCGCGGCGGGCCGGTGTACCCACCAAGCGGGTCGCCCGCCGTTTCCAGCGCCAATTCAGCCGCGCGTCCGGTGCCTTGCCGGATTTCGTGGTAGAGCCGCCAGCAGACCCAGACCAAAAGCCCGCCGCCCAGAAACAGAATGCCCGGAACGCCCAGCAATTCGGTTGCAATCACCGCAAAAGCGATCCTGAGCAGTGCCGCGATCAGCATACCGAAAAATATCGCTTTGGCGCGCAGTTCCGGCGACAGGCCGGCCGCCGCCATGCCGATGATCAGCGCATTATCGCCCGACAGGATCAGGTCGGCCATAACAATTGCGCCTGCATCGAAGATTAAGTCCAAGGGATCAACTTGCCTTCCGAATCTTGGGCCGGGTGCCGCAAAGTTTCGACCCTCTCGCCTTGGTGCCCTCCAAGATCACAATCCTTGCATCTTTGCCATTGAATAGTTTTGGCGCGGGGCTTCGTACCCTTCCTGGCGTTGCACTGGTATAGATGGGCCATGCCTGCGCTCTGTCGCGATTGCCTGACCACGTTCGATCCGGCCCCCCGGTGCCCGGCCTGCGGCGGGCCGCGGGTGCTGGACCACCCCGAGTTGATGACGCTTTCGGTGGCGCATATGGATTGCGACGCCTTTTATGCCTCGGTCGAAAAGCGTGACAATCCCGAGCTGGCGGAAAAGCCGGTGATCATCGGCGGCGGCAAGCGCGGGGTGGTGTCGACCGCCTGCTATGTCGCCCGGATCAAGGGGGTGCGGTCGGCAATGCCGATGTTTCAGGCGCTGAAGCTGTGCCCCGAGGCGGTGGTGATCCGGCCGCGCATGTCGGTCTATGCGGCGGTTTCGAAAGCGGTGCGCGCGATGATGGCCGACCTGACCCCGGCGGTCGAGCCGCTGTCGCTGGACGAGGCCTTCATGGACCTGGGCGGGACCGCGCGGCTGCACGGGGCGCCGCCGGCGGTGATGCTGGCCGGGCTATTGCGGCGGATGGAGGAGGAGCTGGGGATCACCGGGTCGGTCGGGCTGTCTCACAACAAATTTCTGGCCAAGGTGGCGTCTGATCTGGACAAGCCGCGCGGGTTTCAGGTGATCGGCAAGGCCGAGACGGTGGAGTTTCTGCGCGCCCGCCCGGTGCGGCTGATCTGGGGGGTCGGGCCGGCGGCGCAGGCGGGGCTCGATCGGGCCGGGATCCGGACCTTCGGGGACCTGCTGCGGTGGGACCGCAAGGACCTGGCCGACCGGTTCGGGCCGATGGGCGAGAGGCTGTGGCATCTGGCGCGGGGGCTGGATTATCGCCGCGTCTCCCCGAATGCGCCGGTCAAGTCGATCAGCAACGAGACCACGTTTTTCGAGGACACGGCGGATGATGATATTCTGGACGGGCATATCTGGCGGTTGTCGGAAAAGGTCGCCGACCGGGCCAAGGCGCGCGCGATCGTGGGGCGGGTGGTGACGTTGAAGTTGAAGCGGGCCAACCATACCTCGCTGACCCGGCGGGTGAGCTTGCGGGATGCGACGCAGGTCGCCGATCTGATCTATCGGACGGCGCGCGGGCTGATGGACGGGGTCGGCGATCAGGGGCCCTACCGGCTGATCGGGGTCGGGATCAGCGATCTGATGGGCGAGGAAAGGGGCGGCGCTTCGGGGGACCTCTTGGACCCCGACGCGCGCCGCCGCGAGGGGGCCGAACGGGCCACCGATGCGATCCGGGAGAAGTTCGGCGAGGGGGCGATCTTGAAGGGGAGGTCGCTCAGGTGAGGGGGGTGCTCAAGGTTGAGCAGAGCGTTAAGTTGTTGAACTTTCTAAATTTATTTGTTTTCCCGCGCGGAATCTAAGACTGATGAGAAATACACTTTACATAAGGTGCGTCGCATGATTCGATCAAAAAAGCCGAGCGACACTTGCGATTTTCCAAAATCTGTTTAGATTTGTTCACTAAATGTTCTCTCAGCAAGGGGAGACAACTATGCAGCAACTCGATCTAGAATCTCATGATTTTGAAGTCAGAGCAGTGTCGCCATTTTTCGAACTTGGCGCTTATGAGGCGTTGTGGAATAGAGCCGGGGCAAGTTTCAAGAATCTGGCGGAAAAATTTTCAGCGCTGCCGGGCTCCTTACCTTCTGACTTTGTGAGTCCGGATGAAGCGAGGGAGTTTGCTAGACTTGCGCACGATGCGCTTTTAGGCGCAGGCGTGGAGTCATACGGAGTTAGAGTGAATGGCGCCGGAGACTATCCGCGGCGGCTAAGAGACGCCAAAAACCCACTGCAATTAGTCTATTACCAAGGCTGGTGGGAGCTTGTGAAGAGGTGGTCGCAGGAATTCGGACCAGTAGTTAAGGTGGATCGACTTATGAGAAAGACGATCCAATATGAAGACACGAAAGAACCATTCGCCCGATTTCAAAGCCAGGGTTGCGCTTGAAGCGATCCGCGAGGAAATGAC
>JAKZRT010000069.1:0-4965 GCA_047518005.1 Brevirhabdus sp. | reverse complement strand
CCGGGGCTGGCGGTGGCCAGGATCTCGGCCAGGCCCCAGGGCGCGCCGCCCCAGAGGCCTGGATCAAAGCCCAGGGTGTCGGTGCAGGCGGCAAAATCGGTGATCTGGTCGTGGCCGCGCTCAAAGTGAAACTCGTCCGCCCCCGGCCCGCCGGTCAGCACATCGTCGCCCAGCCCCCCGGCCAGCACATCGTTCCCGGCGCGCCCCATCAGCGTGTCGTCGCCGGCGCGCCCTTCCAGCACCTCGGCCCCCCAGCCGGCGCGCAACACGTCGCCAAAATTCGACCCGATCAGCCCGTCTATGCCACTGTAAGTGTCGCCCGCCGCCTCGCCGGTGTTGGTGTGGGCGTAGATCAGATCGGCGGTCACCCCGACGCTCGCCTGCAGATAATCGGCCAGATCGAAGCCGGGGCCGCCATCGAGCACATCCGCCCCCAGCCCGCCGCGCAGGGTGTCGTCGCCGGCCCCGCCGGTCAGCGTATCATCACCGGCGCGCCCGAATATCAGGTCGTCGCCGGCATCTCCGGTGATCGCGTCGCCGAGATAAGTGCCGCGCAGAATGTCGGCGAACCCCGAGCCCCAAAGGCCCTCGATCCCCACATAACTATCGCCCGTCGCCGCGCCGGTGTTGAGGTGGGACAGCGCCAGATCAGCGGTCAGTCCGAAAAGCGACAAATGGTACGACGCCGTGTCGAACCCCAGGCCACCGTCGATCAGGTCGCCGCCCGCACCGCCCGCAAGCACGTCGTCGCCCGCCAGCCCGCTCAGAGCATCATCACCGAGGCCACCGAAAAGCACGTCGTCGCCCGCGGTTCCGGTCAGGGATTGCGGGGCCAGAAGCGAGGCCACCGATATGCGGCTGAGGTTCAAAAGCTGCATGCCGAAAAAATCGGTGTCGGTCAGCGGCACACCGCTGCTGGTGTAGATGTCGGTGATATCGCCCGCATAGCTGATCGTCGCGCCCCATGGCGTTGATTGCAGGGCCATCTGGGCGGCGGACTGGAACAGGAAGTATTCCGACAGATCAAGCTGGTCCTGCCCCAAATCAAAGTCGGTGATGGTGTCGCGCGCGCCGTCGAGCGCAAGCAGGAAACTGTCCGCCCCGGTGCCCCCGGTCAGGGTATCAGACCCGGCCCCGTCAAGCAGGATGTCATCGCCAGCGCCGCCTGCCAGCGTGTCGTCGCCGTCAAATCCGTGAATGACGTCATCATCCGCCGTGCCGGTCAGGGCGTCATCTGTCGCGGTCCCGGTCAGGACCGACCCAAGCGTTGAAAGATCGGCGGTGTAATGGGTGATCCCCGGCTCGGACTGGCTGGCGGCATAGATCGACAGCGTGTCACCGGCGATGTGGCTGACGATGTCGGTGATGTTGTCAAGCGTCACGGCGGCGCTGTCTGCGACGCTGGCCTCGTGGAAAAGCCGTCCGCCGGGCAGCAGCGAGAACAGCGAAAACCCGTCGTCGGCACCGGCGGCGGTGACAAACACCCGGTCGCCCGCGACGCTGACCGTCAGCGATGTGATCTGGTCGAAGCGCCGCGCGAGGTCGTCGATGATGTGATCGGTCGGGGTCAGGGCGCCGGTCGCGTCAAGTTCGAATACCGAAATCGAATTGCTGCCGGACCCAGCGACAAGCACAAAATCGCGCCCGTCGATAGTGGCCGAGGCCAGGGCCGATGGGCTCTGGATGCCGACACCCTGCGCCTGTCCGAGCGACCCGGTCGCGCTCAGCGCGCCGCCCGCGTCGATGCGGAATGCCACCACCTGATTGTCCGAAACACTTGCGGCCAGCAGAAAATCGGCGCTTGCGGTGCTGATCGCGGTGAGATGCGCAAAGTCGGCGATATCGATGCCGGGCACATTTGGCGCTGCGGCGACCTGGGTCAGGCTGGCGTCATGTTTTACATAGACATTCAGCGCGCCACTGGTGTGATCGGCAGCGATGGCGTAGCCAATGCCAGCGCTTTCGGTGATAAGGAAGGCATCAAGTCTGGCCAGGTCGGTCAGGTCCCCGGCAAGCGTGAAATCTTCGGACAGCGTGCCGTCGGTGTTCACCGAGTAAAAGGCCGTGTCGGCCCCGGAAAGCCCGATAACAACGGCAAACTGCTGACCATCCAGGTCGCCCGAAACCATGTCAGCCCCGCCCCCAAGCGGGACCGCGGTTTGGCTCAGCGACTGGGTCTGGTCGAACGTCGGGGTGCCGGTGGCCGAAAGGTCGAAAAGCGTCCAGGTGTCAGCGGCATAGGACATTGACGCCAGATAGGTTCCGCCCGACGTCGTCACGAGGGCCAGATCCGAGATGATCTGACTGTCGGCCAGCGGAAAGCCATCCAGCGTCGTGGAATGCACGGGAACGATCACAAGCGCTGCCCCCCTTTCGGGCCAGAGTATCGTCGGGGCGGGTTAAACGCGGATTGTTGCGGTAGATTGAATGTTCGCCAAATTCTAATCGCATTTTCCGCACCCCTGGGCGCACCCGCCTCTGGCGCGACCGGGGAAATCACGGCAAGGTCCGGTAGAACATTCGGGGGGGCTGACGTGGCCAGAAAGTATGAAGACCTGCGATCGGCGCGCTGGCTGGTGCCCGACGACCTGCGGTCGATGGGGCATCGAAGCCGGGCAATGCAGATCGGGCTGGGGCCCGAAGACTGGTCCGGAAAGCCGGTGATCGCCATCATCAACACCTGGTCGGACCTGTCGCCCTGCCATGCGCATTTCCGCGACCGCGCCGAGTGGGTCAAAAGGGGCGTTCTCCAGGCGGGTGGCATGCCGGTCGAACTGCCGGTTCATTCGCTGGGCGAGCAGTTTTTAAAGCCCACGTCGATGCTCTATCGCAACCTCGCGGCGATCGAAGTGGAGGAGACGCTGCGGTCGCTGCCGGTCGACGGCGCGGTTCTGATGGGCGGCTGTGACAAGTCCACGCCGGCGCTGGTGATGGGGGCGACCAGCATGGGTCTGCCGTTCATCTATCTGCCGGCTGGCCCGATGCTGCGCGGCAACTACGCCGGCAAGGTGCTGGGCTCGGGCACCGACGTCTGGAAGTACTGGGACGCCCGGCGCGCCGGCGAAGTGACACCCGCCGAATGGAAAGGTGTCGAGGGCGGAATTGCCCGGTCCTATGGGCATTGCATGACCATGGGCACCGCCAGCACGATGACCGCCATCGCCGAGGGTTTCGGTCTGACGTTGCCCGGCGCGTCGTCGATCCCGGCACCCGATTCGGGCCACAAACGCATGTCGGCGGCCTGCGGACGCCGCGCGGTCGAGATGGTGTGGGACGATCTGACGCCGGACCAGATCATCACGCCCGCCGCGACCCGAAACGCCGTGACCGTGGCCATGGCGACGGGCTGTTCGACCAATGCAGTGATCCACCTCATCGCCATGGCACGGCGGGCGGGCGTCGATCTGACGCTCGACGACCTTGATGCGATTGGGCGCACGACCCCGGTTCTGGCCAATATCCGGCCCTCGGGCAACGCGTACCTGATGGAGGATTTCTTTTACGCGGGCGGGTTGCCGGCGCTGATGAAAGAACTGGGCGACAAGCTCGATCTTACTGCCATGACCGTAACCGGCAAACCGCTTGGTGACGGCATCAAGGACGCGGTCAACCACAACGACGATGTGATCCGGCCGCTCGCCAACCCGGTCTACCACGAAGGTTCGCTGGCGGTGCTGCGCGGCAACCTTGCGCCCGACGGCGCGGTGATGAAACCGGCAGCGATGGACCAAGTGTTTCAGGTTCACCGCGGCCCGGCGGTGGTCGCGGACAGCTACGCCGAGTTGAAAACCATCATCGACGACGAAGATCATCCGATGACGCCAGAGACGGTTCTGGTGCTGCGCAACGCCGGTCCGCAGGGCGGGCCGGGCATGCCCGAGTGGGGGATGATCCCGATGCCAAAGGCGCTGTTGAAACAGGGCTGCCGCGACATGGTGCGCCTTTCCGACGCGCGGATGTCGGGCACCAGTTACGGGGCCTGCATCTTGCATGTTGCACCCGAGGCCCATGTCGGCGGCCCGCTGGCGTTGATCCGTACGGGGGATATCATATCGCTTGATGTCCCGAACCGGACGCTGAGCGTCGCGCTGAGCGAGGCCGAGCTTGAAGCGCGCCGAGCCAGTTGGACCCCGCCACCACCGAAGTTCGAGCGTGGCTATGGGCATATGTTTGTCCAACACATCGAACAGGCCGACAAAGGCTGTGATTTCGACTTTCTGCGCACCGATTTCGGCGCCCCGGTGCCCGAACCGGAGATCAACTGATGGACAGGACCCTGAGGACAAAACTCGAAGGCGTAGCGGTTGCCACGCTGGCCACCGCGCTTTTCAAGCGCGGGCTGCGCAACCAGGTGATCCAGGACGTGCGGCCGCTGGCGCCCAAGGGCCGGAACATGGTTGGTCCGGCGTTCACGATGCGCTTCATCCCGGCGCGCGAAGACCGCAATTCGATGGACGTCCTTGGCGATCCGGCGCACCCGCAGCGGCACGGGATCGAGACCTGCCCGCCGGGCCATGTGATGATCATGGACGCCCGCAGGGACGCGCGGGCCGCAAGTGCCGGTGACATTCTGATCACGCGGCTGATGGTGCGCGGCGGGGCCGGCATCGTGACCGACGGCGGGTTTCGCGACGCTGCCACGATCGCGGCGCTCGACATTGCGGCCTACCACAGCCGCCCCTCGAGCCCGACCAGCCTGACCTTGCACGAGGCGGTGGACCTGAATGTGCCGATCGGCTGCGGCGAGGTGGCGGTTTTTCCCGGCGACATCATCGTGGGCGACGACGACAGCGTGATCGTGATCCCGGCAGAACTGACCCAGGAGGCGTTGTTGCACGGATCGGGTGTCAAGTGTTAACACAGGCTTTTGCCACGACCACGGATATGCTTAATGCCGCATAAATTCAACACCTCCCGCCGGCACAAGTTTGCGAAGAAGAAATATCGGGTGACGAACTGGTGCGG
>JAKZRT010000068.1:0-2682 GCA_047518005.1 Brevirhabdus sp. | reverse complement strand
CACCAGCGTCAGATACGGCCCATAAAACCAGCCCAGCGCCACGCTGATGGCGGCCACACCGACCAGCCAGAAAAACGAGGCCCCAGCCCCGATCATTCCGTATAGATAATGCGCCGACAGGACCGCCGCGAACAGCACCACCAGCCCGGCCCCCGAAAACGTCGACGGTAAAAAGGCAGTCGCGGCCGCGGTCTCGCCGTCGTCATCGCCAAATCGCCGCCGAATAACCTCGCCCGCGCCAACCAGAGCAAGGCCCAGCGCCACCGCCCCGGCAACCCGCCAGAAAGGCGTTAGCAGGCCGTTTTCAATACCGTATTGAACAAGGAAAATCCCGGCCAACGCCAGCGAAATTGCTGCCACCGCCAGAAACCAGTTTTCTTTCAGCCATGCGGCAGCCGCTGCCATTCGCTCGGCACGAAACACCACCGCACGCGGCGCGGGCGGCGGTTCAGGCGGGGCGAATTCGGTCTTCGTCGGTTGCGCTCGCTCGGCGGATTTTTCGTCAGGCCAGGCTGTCGAACTGGCCGTTACGTCTTGCGCGACCGGTTCGAACACCTTGGCATCGCGCGCAGTTTCTGTTGGTCCGGCGGCTTGCGCGGGTCTTTCAGGTTGAACCGATGGGTCCGAGGCGTCCTGCACTGCACCGCCCGCGCGACCGAGCAGTTCGGATGCCATCGCCTCGATCTGATGCTCCAGCGCCTTCAGCCTGGATTTCGCGCCCGACATCGCAACTACCAGATAAACCACGGCAACCGGAACGGCCAAAACCGCGAGCCCAATCAGGATCAGAAATCCGCTCATGCAAAAATCCTGCTCATATGACTTGTTTTGATGCAAAATGCCCGCATCCCGGTCGCGCAGGCAACGGCTCGTGCAACTTGCCGCCCCGGCTGCGTCTTTTCTGCACGGTTCGCCCCCAAGGCGCTCGCGACGAGGGATTCTCTCTTTTGCAGTGTTATCTTTTTATTGTTAAATATCAGTATGTTGAAGGGTTTCTCAACGTGAAACTATCGCCCGCCGGGCCTGGTGCCCGTGAACAACCCGGTCAGCGCGCGGCGAACCAGCGCCGTGACCGAGGGCCGCTTGATGGCGTGAAACGGCACCGGGCGGCACAATTCCATCGCCGCCACCCCCAACCGCGCCGTCAACGCGCCGTTGATCAGCCCCTCGCCGAACCGGCGCGACAGCTTCGACAGAACCGACCCGCCCAGCGTCGATCCGATCAGATCGTCGCCGACAGCTATCGCCCCGGTTGCCGCCAGATGGGTCAGCACCGCCCGGGTCAGCCGCCACGACCCGACCGCCCCCGACCGGCCGCCATAGATCGTGGCGATGCGCCGGATCATGGAAACCCCGGTGATCGCTGCTGCGGCCACGTCCGCCAGCGCCAGCGGCACCAGCGCGGTGATCGTGGCGACCCGCGCCGCCGCCGCCTCGATCTCGGCCACCGCGCGCGCATCGAGCGGGGCCAGAAGCGCAGTCTCGGCCCGATCGAGCAGGTCGTCCGCATCCACCGCATCGACCCGCGCCTCGGTCAGCCGCGCCGCCCCCCAGGCGGCATCGCCGCGACCCTGATAGAGCGCCAGAAGATTGTCGGTCAGCGCCTGGGCTGCCCCCAGATCCGCCGACGCGCGGGCCAGCCCGGCCCGCCGCCGCAGCCCGTCGATGCGGCGCAACCGGGCCAGCGCCGCGACCTCGCGCACGAGGATCAGCGCGCCCGCCAGCGCGACAATCCCGGCCAGCACCGCCGCAATCCCGCCCAGGACAGGGCTGCGCAGGATCAGCGCGATCACGAAATCCCAGGCCCAGAGGCTGATCGCCAGCCCAGCGAAGGCCCCGACCGCCGCCACCGCCCACCGCACCAGCCGCGATCCGCGCCGCGACCCCAGGCGCAAAAGTCGCACGCCAGCGCCGGTTGCCAGGACAGCCGAGCCCAGTTCGGGCGAATCGGAGGTCGCTTCGGTCGGCAAATCTGGCAATTCATCCAGAGCGATTGTCACCGGTCCCTTTGTGTCGCTCATTGGCTGAACTCCATTGAGGCCGCGGCCGGGCTTGCCGCCGCCACCCGCGACCAGGTCATGCGGACATCCGGCAGACCCGCGTCATTTCCGCGACCATCGGAATGCACGCCCTCGACAAACCCCAACATTCGGTAAAACTTGCGCGCCGGTTCATTGGCTTGAAATGTCCAAAGCGCCAGCTGACGGCGGTCGGCCTTGGCGCGACCGATCAGAGCTCTGCCAACCCCGCACCCGCGACATCTTCGCGCGATGTAAAGCGCCTCGATCTCGAAATCGCGGCGCGCCAGAAAACCTGCGACCCCGCCCCAACGGGTCACGGCCACGGTTACCCGGGAGTTTTCGATCAGAAATGCGCCAAACGCCCGGTCTTCGGCGCGGCTGTGGATGCGCGGCATCCAGCGAGTTTCGTCGATCCAACTCGACAGGATGGCGGCGATATGGGGCGCCTCGCGGGCGCGGGCGCTGCGCAGGCGCAGCGTCATAGTTTGTCGCCGATCAAGAACTGCGCCGCCCGGTCCAGTCTAAGTGTCTGATCCAAAACTAATTGAGTGATTTCAGCGAGTTGTGATTCAATCGGATTGATAAGATTCGAGGGAGATCACAATGGCCTGGACTGAAACCACTCGCGCCCGATATGAACGGCATTCGGGACGCTATGCAA
>JAKZRT010000067.1:0-4433 GCA_047518005.1 Brevirhabdus sp. | reverse complement strand
CGTGTTCGAAGACTACAATGCCATCGTCGATGCTGGATGCGAAGCTTGGAACAAGCTCGTCGCACAGCCCGAAACCATCACATCAATCGGAATGCGAAAATGGGCCCATATCGGTCAATGTTAAATGCCGTTGGTATTAGGCCAGTCCCCAAACCCAAACATCACATAGTCGCGCCGGTAGACGCGCCGGGCAAGCGCTTCGAGCTTTGCGTCATAGACCTCGGCCAATGGCGGCGCATCAGTCGCCATTTGCAAGGTCAACACGGGCGCCTCGGCGCCACAGCCTGCAGCAAGCGCCGCCAAGGCGTCCGCCGCCTCCTCTTCGCGCACAATCAGGTCGGGGTGCATGAACCGCCCCATGCCTTCGATGACCGCGCTTTGGGTCGCCCAGACCGGATCGACCCGAACCGATGTCTGTCCGGCAAGATTGCCTTCGAGAAAGCGCAGGAAGCCCGCGAAAGCGTCGCGCAGGTCGCCCGGTTTTTCCCCCTTTGCGGGCAGCGCAACCCGATAGTCGCGGGCAAGAATTTTGCGAATCGCACCGAAGGTTTCGGGGCTGTCGGCAAGGATGTGTCGGCAGAACCCGGCGTAAGCCCGCGCCAGTGGGTGGCGCAAAACCGTGAACGCTCGGTGTCCGGGAGTTTCGCGAAGCCATTTTCTCAGCGACTTCTGCGTGAATTGCGTCATTGGCGCAGCACCATCCAGAGACCGAAGCCAGTTCGTGACCTCGGCCACCGGGCCACCCTGGACCGGCAGATAGATCAGCGGCGATTTCGCGGCTGCCACAAACTCTGGCACCGCCGGGCCCCGTTCCGGTTCAAAATTCGGAGCCTTGCCGAGATCAAGCCAGTCGAAACTTGCAAGCGCCATGCGCATCGCCTCAAAGTTCGTCACTTTGTCGGACATGCGCCCGGGGTTTTGTTTCTTGATGCCGCGCGGCAACGCCCCGAGCCTTGCATCGACACCCAGAAAATCGGCCAGCCCGTTAACGACCTCGACCCGCTGAATATCGTCGTAAGTCACTGCAAATGCCGTTTGCCCGGCTTCCTGCATCCCGGCCCGCAGGTCTGCCTGGAACTCTGAACGCTCGGATAGATAAGTCTGGAACTCGGCCATATCGAACCCAACCCGCGCGTCCTTGCGGTCTTTCCCGTCCGACAGTCGCCATTGGTTGGTCTTGGCGGCGATCTTGCGCGATATGAATGCGTCCAGCGGATTGCGGGTCAGGACAATCTTGGCGCATTTGGAATCGCGCAGTGCATAATCCTTGATGCGCGGATCGTGGTCGTGAAAAAACCGAAAACCCGGCAGGTCTCGATCTGCGTGGCGCATTGCGGTCAAAAGGCCGATCGGTTCGGCATCGCGGTCAGCCAGCGACACGCCAAATGCCCGATCTTTGCCCGGTTGGCCGACAAAGTGGTGGTTGAACAATTCGCCGTGGCAGGAAACGCCTTCAAGCGCGTTCAGACTGGCCTCGAGCAGGTTCGACCCGGTTCGCATTTCGGCGAATACGACAAAATATTCGAACCTCGCCATGCCGTGATGCCAAACCTTGTGTCCTAGTGGGCGGCGCGAATATTGCCGACCGTCCGTTCACGATTACCCGCAGTCGACCGCACCGGAAAGTTCCCGGCAAGATAGGGTTGGATGCCCGCATTTCGCAAGCGCTGCAGGAACACCCCAAGCCCGTCGAGATTGGTCAGACGCGGTGCCTCGCCCAAATAGGCTCCGCCCGGTGGTGATGCCTCGTCAATGATTTCCTGCAAAGGCTGGATCGGGCTGGTCAGATAGCCTGAAAGCGTTTCGATTCGCACGCGTGCCTGGGCCCACGGCGCGCGCAGCGCCTCGATCTGGGCCCGCTCGCGCCGCTGCAGCTGCGCCGCCTCGCGTCGGAGGGCCGCGAAGGGATGATCCGATCGGAAAAGCGCAATCGTCCAGGCCCCCGTGATGACCGAAATCTGGGCATTCGGATCGCGCGCCATGAAAAGCCATGCATCCAGACCGTCCTGCGCCGAATATTGGAAATATTGCCTTTCGCCTCGGGTGTTCCACACCAGGTTGCGCAGAAAACCAGGCTCGTCGTAATCCCTGAGCGCTGTGGCAGTGGTCAGCCCGCCCTTGAAATTCGTCGCGCCACCCGCAAATTCGACCCGGTCCGGGTTTATCAGCCGCCCGTGTGCCGGTGTCCCCGTGGCCCGCGTCAACCATTGCTCGAAACCATCAAAAACCTGCGCGTATCCCTGGAACACCGAATACGGCCATGCCGTCTGAACCGCCTTGCTTTCGTCCCGGGGAAAGCGGCTTTGCATGATCAATCCGTGGCGCCCGTTGTTGCGCAATTCAACGGCCTTGGAAAACAGCCGATCTATCTTGCCCGGATTGGGTTCGGCGTTATTGGTCACGCGCGGGCTGTTGGACAAGAAACTTTGGTACAGGCGATCGGCCTTTGGCCAGATCTTGCGCGCAAAGAAACAGTCAGACCTGCGCAGCAGCTCAAGATGATCGTCGTAAAAAGTGTGGGGGCGGCCTTGAATATCAAACTTCGACAAGGTCAACGACCGGCTTTCGATCGACGTCGAATGCTGCCGCACCAGGGTCTGGAAATAGGCCTCGTCAGGGATCCATAGAGACCGAAAATATCGCTGGTACGTGCTCCGTTGCGGATCGGTAAGTATCTTTGTCAGCGTTGCGCGCGTCAGGCACCACCACTGCGACCCAAGGTGCGGGGCAATCCCGGGCGGCGGCCGTCGGCGGATGCCAAGTCGGCGCTGAATGCTGACGAACCCGTCGAACAGGCGCCGTTGGTGCCGCCACGAAAACGGGAAATAAAGCGTGAACCGCTCATGTTCCAGACCGTCCAGCGTCCACGGAGAATCGGCGGTCGTGACAGATTCGATAAAATCGGTATCGGGATGTTCTGCCAGATATTCCATCAGCTCGGACAGGGGTCGCAAAGGCATGCACGACCCCGATGTCAGATAGACGTGATCCACATCGGGAAAGTCCTTCAGCATCATCTCGGCGCCGGCCTTGCTGGCCGCGACAATCGACCAGGTTCCCCAGTCGCATTTGAAGCGCTGGCAAAAGCGCACATCCCCAAAAGCCCGCAAAATTCCCCGCAGCCGCTTTTCCTGATATTGGGTCACGCGTTTGTCGACATGAATGACAATCGGGCAACCCGCTGACGCCAGATGTCGGGCAACCTGGGCCGCCCGGTCAAGCGCCGTGTGGGCCAGAATGACAAAACCCACACTCACGCCCAGGTCCCCTTGGACATCAGGCCAATGATCTCGAGCTGGCGCCAATTGATGTAGCGTTCCGACCACCGGGTCCAAAGATCGGGCTTATTGCGCAGGCTTTTGTGATATGCAGCGTATTCCCGGCTTGCGGCAAAGTGCTGCTGTCTTCGCAGTTCGGCCGCTGCTTTTTCCTCGAACACATCCAGAAACTTGGTGTGCAGCAGACACCCCGAGATCTTTTCGCCCACATCGGCGTCATACGTCGCGTTCAGCCCGCGTGGCAACAGCATGTGGGTCGAGTTTACATAAGTGTAGGACCGGTGCCATTTGACCAGAGGGATCTTGTTCAGCGACGGCGCATGATAGGGGTCGTTCCCGAAAAACGCCCTGGCGCGTGCGCCGCCCTGTATCCACAGGTTCCCGTACTTTGGATTACGCGAGATCGTGTAATTTCCGGCGTCAAACCAGTGCGCTATCTCTAACGGGTCCTGCCCGTCGCGATACCTGTCGCGGTTGATCGGACCCTTGGGATACCTGTCCAGCAACATCGCCGCAAACGACCGCACGCCACCTTCATCCAGCCAATCGGTCAGCGCCCTGATCGGGCGGCTGTCCGAGAACGGATAAACCAGAATTTCGTCGGCATCGACAGTCAGAACCCAATGCCCATGCGCATGGTTTCTAAGCACCCAATTGACCCAGTCCATACCAAAGCGGGCGCTTTTGTAACTCCCCTCGGCGCGCCACACCGAGACATCGTTCTGGCGCGCCAGATATCCGGCGGTTCCGTCGTTCGACCCGTTGTCGATGATCAGAAAATGCGACACGCCGCGGGCGCGGTAGTAGCGCAAGAAATATGGCAGGCGGATACGTTCGTTCCACAGGGTCGCGCATAACAGGACGTCACCATCACCGATCAGCTCGGTCCGGTCCTGCAAAAACGACAGCTGGCGTCGTTTGCGCAGGGCCCTGATCCGCCAGCGTTTGCGTTCAAGTCGCAGTCGATACGATGCAAGAGCGCCCAATCATTTCCCCAATCGGCAGAGTTCAGAATTTTCAGCCTTCCGAGATCTAACCGATGACGCTTAAAGCAAGGTTGAGTGCCTGCGCCCCGGTTGATCCGGTGGCTTTGATATCTGCTCTGCGTTGCCGCATTTTTCCGCCCGCTGGACGGTTACATCAACGATACTGCGC
>JAKZRT010000066.1:0-2738 GCA_047518005.1 Brevirhabdus sp. | reverse complement strand
CAGATAGGGCGCGGGCGCGCGTTCGACGACCTTCTGGTTGCGGCGCTGGACCGAACAATCGCGCTCCCACAGGTGATAGATATTGCCCTGGCCGTCGCCCAGGATCTGCACCTCGACATGGCGCGCGCGCAAGATCATCTTTTCCAGGTAACCCTCGCCGTTGCCAAAGGCGGCTTCGGCCTCGCGCCGGCCCTCGCGGATTTTCTCCTCCAGCTCGCCCTCGCTTTGGATCGCGCGCATGCCGCGCCCGCCGCCGCCCCACGAGGCCTTGAGCATCAGCGGGTAACCAACGTCGGCCGCCGCTTTGGCGATGGCCTTCATGTCGTCGCCCAGAACTTCGGTAGCGGGTATCACCGGAACACCGGCCCGAATTGCCACCTTGCGCGCGCTGGCCTTGTCGCCAAGGGCGCGCATGGTGTCGGCCTTGGGGCCGATGAAGGTGATGCCGCCCGCCGCACAGGCCTCGACAAACGCCGGGTTTTCGCTGAGCAGGCCGTATCCGGGATGGATGGCGTCAGCCCCGCACATGCGCGCCACCCGGATGATCTCGTCAATCGACAAATACGCGGCGACCGGCCCCAGGCCTTCGCCGATGCGATAGGCCTCGTCGGCCTTGAACCTGTGCAGGCTGAGTTTGTCTTCCTCGGCATAGACCGCAACCGTGCGTTTGCCCAACTCGTTGACCGCGCGCATCACCCTGATCGCAATTTCACCGCGATTGGCGATCAGAATTTTTTGAAATTCGGCCATCGATGGTCCTCAATTTGCAGTCGCAGCATTCGGCTGTTAGCACGTGCAGCATTCAAATTCAAAGCCACGCCGCATTCAGGATCGATCCTAGGGTCGGATCAGGTGATCTGCGACCGCTCTGAGGTTTTGCGCGCCAATTTGCCCCATATTCGACTGAAGGTCTTGGCTCAGGATATGGATCAGATGCTCTGGCCCCTTCGCCCCAACCGCGCCGAGCGCATAGTGAAAAGCCCGGCCCAGCATCACAAAATCGGCGCCAAGCGCCAGGGCGCGAAGAATATCCAGGCCCCCCTGAATGCCACTGTCGTAGATGATCGGCGTCCGGGGCAGGGCCGAACGGATCGCGGGCAGGCAGTCGATGCTGGCCGGACCGCCGTCGAACTGGCGGCCGGCGTGGTTCGACACCCAGATCGCATCGACCCCCCGCGCAATCAGCCGTTCGGCGTCGCCGACCTTCTGGATGCCCTTGACGATAAACGGACCGTCCCATTCGGCGCGCAATTCGTCGATGCTGTGCCAGTCCGGCTCGCCCCTGATCACGTGGCCCGCATGGGCGACCGAGGTGAAATTTTCATCGCCACTGACGTAGTCTTCGCAAAATTTCAGGCTGGGGACGCCCTCGCGCAGCGTGCCCAGGGTCCATACAGGATGCGCCATCATCGAGCCAAGCATCGCTGGCGTGACCTTCGGCGGAATGGTCAGATCGGCGCGCCGCTGGCGTTCGCGGCGGCTGTCGACGGGCACGTCAACGGTCAGAACCAGCGTGTGAAACCCCGCCGCGCGGGCCCGGTTCAACATGTCCGTCCGCGTCGCGGGATTGCCGGGCATGTAAAGCTGGAACCAGCCCTGATCGCCGATCAGCGGTGCCAGGGTTTCGGGCCGGACCGTGGCGACCGACGACATCCCATAGGGAATACCGGCTCGCGCCGCCGCAGCGGCCAGAATTTTCTCGGCCCGCGGCCATATGATCCCCGACATGCCGACCGGGGCGATGCCGAAGGGCAGGGGATAATCGCGGCCCAGAAAGCGGGTCGCCAGATCGCACGCCATCGGGCCTTCCAGAACCGATGGCGCGAACCGGACCGCGCGCAATGCGGCCTGGTTTCGGCCCACCTGATCCTCGATCCCGGTACCGCTGTCGAGATACTCAAAGACAAAATGCGGAATGCGCTTTTTTGCCCGCAGGCGCAGGTCGGAAATGGCCGGGTATCGGGTGTCGAGATCCATGCCGCAATTTCTAGGCTTCGCGCCGGGAATTGCAATGTTGCACAATCAGGAGCAGTGTGGCGGACATTGTTTTCTAGTGTTCATCAAAGGGGATTGGAATGCGTACAGACTCAGCAATTTTCGCCGTTTCGGGCAAGTTTGAGCACGCCCAGAACGCGATCGCGGCCTGGACCGGCGGCGCCGCCAAATTGGACGCACTTGGGGTCAACACCGTCAGACGCAGCGCCTCGGTCATCGGCCAGTGCGCGCACGAAAGCGCGCATCTGAAAAGCCTGTCCGAAAATCTCAACTATTCCGCCGATGGTTTGGCGTCGACTTTCAAGATACACTTCACTGACGCGAACGACCGGGCGGCTTACGCGCGCCAGCCCGAAAAGATCGCCAACCGCGTTTACGGGGGCCGGATGGGCAATGGTGACGAGGCGTCGGGCGAAGGCTGGAAATACCGCGGGCGCGGCTATCTGCAACTGACCGGCAAGGAAAACTATCAGGTCTATGGTGATCTGCTGGGGCTCGACCTCGAAGCCGATCCCAATCTGGCGGCGCGGCCCGAAAACGCTTGGCTCATTGCGGCACAGTTTTATGCGCGGGTCCGCAGAAACGGCAAGAACCTGCTGGAATGGGACGTTGTTGCACGAACACAGGTAGTTCTGGTAATCGGGTGCTCCACCTCTGATCTGGACACTTGAATGCCGCATAAATTCAACGCTGCTCGTCGCCACAAGTTTCCGAAGAAACGATATCGGGTGACAAATTGGGCG
>JAKZRT010000065.1:0-70888 GCA_047518005.1 Brevirhabdus sp. | reverse complement strand
TGGCGAAGCTCGCCTGCGGACTTGTCTTTGCGCGTAATCCTTACTGCCATCAAAGCCTCCCTTGCCTTGATGCCACTGAATCAGATCACGCCGCTCGTGGGAATCCCCTTGAGTCAAATCTGGGGGCCGTTGGTATTATAGGTGTGGTGGTCGAAAAGTTGCTTGTTTTTAAGATCATGCGGCCCCACCAATACGTGCTTCCAGACCTCAAGGTTCTCGGCCAGACTGTCCGGCACCTCGAGCGCTTGGCGCGCGTCGATCCAATATTGGTCGTCGGTCCGGTTTCCAAGCGCGTAGTGCAGGCAGATGAAATCGCGTACTTCGTCGTAGAGGTCGGTGACGTTGCGGTTATAGCGCTCGCGCAGGGCAGGGGTGAAATCGCTGTCGGGGAAATAGCCGGTCAAAAACCGCACACCCATGTCGACCATGTGGATCGCGGTTGATTCCAAGGGTTCAATGAACCCGCCTGAAAGCCCGATTGCGATACAGTTCTTCACCCAGGCATTGCGGTTTCGCCCGATCCGCATCGGAATGATGCGCGGCTCGGCGTCCTTGTGGTCGGGACCGAGGTGGCGCAGAAATTCTTCGCGCGCCGCGTCGTCGGTCCGATGCGCGCTGGAAAACACGTAGCCGGTGCCGATGCGGTTAAACAGCGGCACCCGCCACGACCAGCCAGCGCCAAGTGCCGTGGACTTTGTGACCGGCTCGATCTTGGCACCTTCCTTGTGAGGGATCTGCACCGCCATCGCCCGGTCGTTGCCCAGGTATTTGCCGTACGAAAGGAAGGGTTCTTTCAGCGCCTGATTGATCACCAGCCCCCGGAACCCGGTGCAATCGATCACCAGCTCGACCGGGTGGCGACCGGTCTCTTTCAGGATCATTGCCGCCACAAAGCCGCGGTCGTCCAGCTCGACGTCGACCACATCATCCAGCACATGGACGACGCCGCGTTTGATGCAGATGTCGCGCAGCATGCGCGCAAACAGACCGGCGTCCAGATGGTAGGCGTAGCCAAACCAGCTGTCGAATTCCTTGCCGCCCAGCGCCCGCGGGCCCTTGCAGTGCTTCCAGGCGTCAACCGCCGGCGAAAAGCTCTGCACGTAATCAAAGGCACCGGCCCCGTATTTGGCGTAGAAAATGGCGCTGTTGTAGCCGTTGATCGTCGGCGGCGGCGAAAACGGGTTTACATAGGAAATCGGCTTGCCCTTGGCGTCGACATTCCAGTTGTCGAACACCACGCCCAGCTTGAACGACGCGTTGCAGGTCTTGAAAAATTCGCCCTCGCTCAGCCCCGCCAGGCGGATCGTGCGCGGCATTCCGGGCACCGTCGCCTCGCCGACGCCAACGGTCGGAATGTTGGGCGATTCGATTAACTTGATTCGCCTAAGTGTTCCGTGTTTGCCCGATTTCTGAAACGTCGATTGCAGCAGCAGTGCGGTGAGCCACCCGGCGGTGCCGCCGCCGACAATTGTCACCTCTTTGATCGGTTTTCCCATCTGGCCCCCAAGGCTGCCTTGGGGCAACCGCAACATTTCTCAAAAGCTAAACCATGCCGGATTGGTTGGCCACGTCCGTTCAGGGATTTTCTGCGCGCACCGTTTCGATCATAAGTTGCACGTTTTCGGGGTCGGCATCGGGGGTGATCCCATGGCCCAGGTTGAATATGTGCGGACCGCCCGCAAAAGCCCGAACGATGGCGCGGGTTTCATCGACCAGGGCCTGTCCGCCACTGACCATGTGGCGCGGGTCCAGATTGCCCTGCACGCAGGTGTCGCATTGAACCGCCTGCGCCGCCCAGCCGGCATCGACCGAATTATCCAGCGCCACGCAATCGGCCCCGGTCGCGCGCGCAAAATCGGCATAGCGCGCGGCGGCCTCGCGCGGGAAGGCGATCACCGGCGTGTCGGGGTGACGGGCTTTCAGTGCCGCGATGATCTGGCGGGCAGGTGCAATCGCGAAATCGTCGAAATCGCTGCCGGTCAGCGACCCGGCCCAGCTGTCGAAGAGCTTGACGACCTCGGCGCCGGCGTCGATCTGGGCGCCGAGATATTCGATGGTGGCCTGGGTGATCCGGTCGATAAGCGCTTGAAAAACCGAACGGTTTTCGGCCTTTAGCGCATGTGCAGGTGCCTGGTCTGGGGTGCCGCGACCGGCGATCATATAGGTGGCCACGGTCCAGGGCGCACCGGCAAAGCCGATCAGCGTGGTCGCCCCGGGCAGTTCGCGCCTAACCATGCGCAACGTCTCATAGATCGGGGCCAGCGTGTCGTGGATGGCATCGACGCCGCGCAACGCCTCAACTCCGGCCCGATCGGTGACCCGCGACAGGCGCGGGCCTTCACTGGGTTCGAACCACAGGTCGGCCCCTAGGGCCTGGGGCACCAATAGAATATCGGCAAACAGGATCGCCGCATCGAACCCGAAGCGGCGGATCGGTTGCAGCGTGACTTGCGCCGCCAGCTCGGGGGTATAGCACAGGGTGAGAAAATCGCCCGCTTCGGCCCGCGTCGCGCGGTATTCGGGCAGGTATCGCCCGGCCTGGCGCATCATCCAGATCGGCGGTGTCGTCAGCCGCTCGCCGCGAAGGGCGCGCAGTATCGTCTTGGCCATTCGGGGGCCCCTTGCCGTTCGGCCCGGTGGTCCCAATCCTGATCGGGGAAGTCAAGGTGCCGCGCCCTGGCCGCCACCTTGCCGCCCGTGCCACCTGCGACTAAAGAAAACCCATGAACCTCGCGCTTCCCACCCCCGGTGCGCCTCTGCGGATCGGCACCCGCGGATCACCGCTGGCGTTGGCCCAGGCGCACGAGACCCGCGACCGGCTGGTCGCGGTCTGGGGGCTGCCTGCGGATGCATTTCAGGTGGTGGCAATCACGACCACAGGCGACCGCGTCCAGGACCGTCCGTTGTCCGAGGTCGGCGGCAAGGGGCTTTTCACCCTCGAGATCGAAGCGGCTTTGCTGGGCGGTTCGATCGATATTGCGGTGCATTCGATGAAGGATATGCCGGCTTTGCAGCCCGGGGGGCTGGTTCTTGACACCTATCTGGCGCGCGAGGATGTGCGCGATGCGTTTGTGTCGCCGCGGTTCACGACCCTGGCCGATCTGCCGCAGGGCGCGCGGGTCGGTACGTCAAGCCTGCGGCGGCGGGCCCAGATTCTGACGCGACGGCCCGACCTTGTGGTGGTGGATTTTCGCGGCAACGTGGCGACACGGCTGCGCAAACTCGGCGAGGGCGTGGCCGCGGCCACATTCCTGGCAATCGCCGGTCTCAACCGGCTGGGGCTCGACGATGTTCCCGCCAGGCCAGTGGACCCCGGCGATATGCTCCCGGCCGTGGCGCAAGGGGCCATTGGCATCGAGCGGCGCATGGGCGACACCAGCGCCGCCGATTTGCTGGCGGCAATTCATGACACCGACACCGGCCTGCGGCTGGCGGCGGAACGGGCGTATCTGGTTGAACTTGACGGGTCCTGCCAAACCCCGATTGCCGGGCTTGCGGTGCTCGACGGCGGGCAATTGACGATTAGCGGCGAAATTCTTCGCCCCGATGGCAGCGCGGTTTTCGCCGGACAGGCGACCGGTGCGCTCGCCGATGGTCCCGACCTGGGCCGCGATCTTGCCCGGGCGCTGCTGGCCGAGGCCGGACCGGGCTTCCTGACGCCATAGGCCCGGACCGCACCTCCGGCAAGAATGAAATTGCCAGATAAAAGTGTGATTTTCATTGTTTCAAAAGTACTTCGGGGAGCGCGAGGGGCAGCGCCCCTCGCTTGGGGCGACGCCACAGGCGGCGCAACTCAGCGAATTTGGACGCAGCCTAGCTTCCCGGCAAAACCTTGCCTGGGTTCATCAGTCCCTTGGGGTCTATCGCGGCTTTTATCGCGGCCATGACCTCAAGCGCCACCGGGTCCTTGCGGCGCGCCATCGATCCACGCTTGAAGGTTCCCACCCCATGCTCGGCGGAAAACGATCCGCGTAAATGCGCGACGACGTCCTCGATGGCCTCAACGATCGCCGTTTCCAGCCCTCGGTCATCGCGCGACATCCGCACCGTATAGTGAACGTTTCCGTCGCCCAGATGCGCCACCCAAAGGGGTACGGCCTTTGGGTCCACGGACGCGACCCGCGCGTGCGCGGTCTCCAGAAATTCCGAAACTCGGTCCAGTGGCAGGGCGACGTCGGCCGAATAGAACGGCGGGTCACAAAGCGCCAGCTCGGCCGCCGCATCGCGGCGCGCCCACATCGCGGCGGCTTGCGCGTCGCTTTTGGCGATCACCGCGTCGGCGATCATGCCGCGGCCCATCAGGTCCGCCAGCGCGCCCGCCAGATGCTCGTGCAGGGGTATCCGCCCTGCGTCGTCGGGTGCCGCGTCGCGTTCGGCCAGGGCGCTGACCTGCGCCAGAATGTTGACCGGATAGGTTGCGTCAAATGGCTGGCGCGCGCCCGCCATGCGCGCCATGTGACGCGCGACAAAGACATCGGGCATGTACTCAAAGGCCTCGACCGAGTTTCCGGTTGCGGCCTGCAGCGCATTCAACGTGGCCAGAGCGTTCTCGAGCGTATGACAGGCGATCATTACCGTCGCGATCGCGCGCGGTTGCGCGAACAGCCTCAGGACCGCGCCGGTGATCACCCCCAGCGTGCCCTCGGCCCCGATTATCAGGTCGCGCAGGTCGTACCCGGAATTGTCCTTGTGCAATTCCGACATCAGGTCCATCACGCGCCCGTCGGGCATGACCGCCTCGATCCCCAAGCACAAAGCCCGTGCATTGCCATAGCGCAGCACATTCGCCCCGCCCGCATTCGTCGACAGGGCCCCGCCGATCTGCGCGCTGCCCTGCGCGCCGAAGGTCAGCGGAAAAATCAGGCCCCGGTCTTCGGCGGCGGTCTGAATATTGGCCACAATCGCGCCCGCCTCGACCCGCAGGGTGCGGGCGCCCGCGTTGACCGCGTCAATCCGGTTCATCCGGTCCAGCGACAGCATCAGCGCGCCCTCGGCCAGGCTGCCACCCGAGACCCCGGTGTTGCCGCCGACCGGGGTCACCGGAACGCCAGCGCCGTAGGTGGCCGCCAGGATCGCCGCAACCTCGCCCGTCGAGGCCGGTCGCACCACGGCCAGCGGTGTCCAGCGCAGCGCGCCGGACCAGTCGCGCCCAAAGCGCCCGAAATCCGGGCCGGTCTCGATATAACGCGCGCCAACGATGGTGCCGATGTCATCGATAATGCTCATGGGGTCATTTTGGATTATGCGCCCTGCCGGGGCAAGGGCCGCCAGCCGCTCCGCACGCGGTCGGTCCAAGCGCCGATGCGGCAGATCGATCTGCGAACGCCGTCATTGACTGGCTTGGGTTGCCGGAACCGAGAACGTCAGGTTGGCCCACAGCGATTCCCACACCGGCCCGCCGTCGTCTTCGGGCTCCAGCGGGCGCATGACCACCGCGTCCAGCATATAGACGTGGCCTGGCTTGACCGGAACCCGGGCCAGGCCGTCGGCGTCTGTTCGAACCATAAAAGCCGATACGTCGCCGCCAAGGGGCCGGAAAAACACCTCGATCTGAGCATCGGCCCGTGGCGCGCCCCGGTAGGTCAGGCGCACCGGCAAACCATCGGACAGATCGTCGGTATAGGGGTTGGCCAGCGCGGTGATCTCGGTCAACAGCCCCAGGTCGCGGTCAGCACCGGCCCCAATGCCCACGGCAATCAGCGCCTTGGCATAGCGGCTGTAAAGTTCGCTGAATCCGGTCTCGGGAAGGTCGCGCGACTGGTGGCTTTCCAGCGTCCCGGCCAGGTCTTTATGGATGACGAAACCAGCGAACAATTCAAAGTCGCTATAGGTCAGCTTGTTATCGCTGGTCACATGCACGACCACATGCAACCCGTCGTCGACCGCCGTCATTTGCAGGGCGGGCCGGTCGCCGATCTGACCGCCTGCGGCGTAGGCCCCTTTCGGCGTGATCAGCTCGAACCGCCGGGTGCCGCTGGGGATATAGGGCAGCGCCATGCCTTTCATGTTTTGCCCCACCCTGATATTTGCGGCCAGCGCCTGGCCGGGTTCGACCTGCCAGCCAAGCGGGTCGATCCAGAACTCATGAGCCAGCGCCGGCATGGCGGTGGCTGCGATAAACACAAGGGTCATAACGGGGCGCAGCATCGGAAACCTCGGGCATTTGAACCTATGGGCGCCCAAGCTGGCAGTCTGGCTGGTGGTGTCAAGTGTGTGCGCCGTCACGTCTGCGTTGTCCCATGAAATCAGCCCCTCTGTCGCTGACGTGTCCATCGTCGCCAACACGGTGCGGATCGAGGTCGATCTGACGCTGGAAACCCTGCTGGCGGGCGTCGATGCCTCGGTCTATTCGGACACCAACGACAGCCCGCAAGCCCGCGAATACGACCGTTTGCGCGGGCTGGCACCTGACGATCTGCGCGACGAGCTGAACCGGGCCTGGCCGCGCGTGAGCCCGGTCTTCATCATCCAGCCGGTCGGCGGGGACCCGATTGCGCCGGTATTGATCGAGGCGGATATCGGGGCGGTTGGTGACGTCGATCTGCCGCGCGAAAGTCGGCTGATCATCACCGCACCATTGCCGCCCGGATCATCGGCGATCGAAGTTGGTGCGCGGCGCAGCCTTGGGCCGCTGATCCTGCGCCACAAAGGGGCGGGCGATGACGCCTTTGCCGGCTTGCTTGCCCCTGGCGAGATCAGCCCGCCGCTGCCGCGACAGGGCGGTGCTGCCGAGACCGGCGGTACGACATTCGTGCGTTACTTGGCCTTGGGGTACGAACACATCGTGCCCAAGGGTCTGGACCACATATTGTTTGTTCTGGGCCTGTTTTTCTTTGCCCTGCAAGTTCGGCCGTTGCTGACCCAGGTCACCGCATTCACCGTTGCCCATACGGTGACGCTGGCGGTGGCAGCCCTGGGAATTATCTCGGTTCCGGCGGCAATCGTCGAACCGCTGATCGCCGCCTCGATCGTTTTCGTGGCCGTCGAGAACCTGCGCGGCGGCGATCTGGGGCGCGGGCGCACGGCGGTTGTTTTCGGCTTTGGGCTGTTGCACGGTCTGGGGTTTGCCAGCGTGCTGGGCGATATCGGGCTGGCGCAGGGGCAGTTTCTGGTCAGCCTCATCGGCTTTAACCTGGGCGTCGAGGCGGGCCAGCTTTCGGTGATCGCGGCGGCCTGGTTCCTGGTGGGGCTGTGGTTCGGGCGGCGTTGGTTCTATGACCCATGGATCGCGCGACCCGCATCGGTCCTGATCGGTGCTATCGGTGCCTGGTGGGTGGTCGAGCGGGTGTTTGTGACCTGAAGTGAAGCCCGGCGCGGCGGCTGACTAGGGTCCGCCGCGCCTGACTTGCCCCAGCGAAAACCGCGTGCAGCGCCGCCTTCGCAAAGCCCTGAACCGATACCCTCGGATTGGGCTGACTGTCGATGGCGTCAGGATTGTGCCCTGACCGCCAGAAAACATTGAGGGGCGGGTTGCCATCCAGACATGGCGTCCCGCCCCGCTAGCGGGTCATCTATTCGCCCAACGAGACCCACATCCCCTCGGCTCTGACAAGCGCAGCCTCACCAAGGTGGAAGACAAAATACGAAGACGGACCTGATGTGTTGGGCGGTACCCCCGGCTGATCCAAAAACTCAGACGCCAGGCGCAGCGTCTCTTTCCCACTCTTTCCGCGGGCCAGAACAGACTGGCCCGGCGACAGCAGAACGTCGTTGCCGGTGGTCCGAGCGCCGCGCGACCGGGTCGAGAACCGGATCGGGCGGGCCTCGGGGTGTTGCGACAGAAAGTCAGCATCAAGCTTGTATTCGTCGATGCGAAGCACGCGTTTGTATGAACCGTCGCGGGTCCGAAGTTCGTCGCGCACCCGGATCAGATGCGCCGGTACCTCGCCAAAACTTGTTGAAATCCTGGTCCCGGAATAGATCCCCGGAAGGTTCCAAATGCGGGCTTTGGGTTTCGGTCGCAGTGCTTGTTTAGCCTGAGGCGCCGGGGCATTTGCGACAGCAGCAGAAACACGCTCAAGGATCCCAAAGTCCTGTTCAAGTCCAGTCATAGAACGTGTCCCTTTTACTGTCGCTGAATTTGAGAAGCGTGTCAGGCGGGCCTATCGAATATTGGCTGCCCTTCGGGGACACGCTGCCCCCATTTTCAGCTAGCACCGGCCTCCCGGCGCCTCGTTAACTCGTTACTCAGCGCCCCAACCGGACTGTCCGGACGCCGAAACTGACCCCTAGAAGCCCGAGGATTGTGGCAAAAATTGGGCAAGATTTTCCGAGACTCGCGAAATATCTGGGGCAGTTTGCGTTAACGAATTCTTAACTGGTTTCCTGATTGGCAACGGTTTTTCAGTGATTATCGGCATATTTGAGAAAAGACATGTCCCTTTGGACAGTACATCGCTCTGGATTGGTTCCAGGATCGGGGTCAATCGTGGCGGCGGTGTGACACGGCAGTGCTGCATCCTTGGAACCGGAAACAAACAGTTTCCGCAGAATAAATTTACCGTTGGTTCACCGATGGCGCGATATCCGCCTTTTTTTCGCCGCGAATTTCGGACCGAATCAACCCAAGATTGATGCCCGTACAGGCGTGAAAATCCCTGCCGCGTTAACTTTGATCTTGGAGCCTGGCAAATTCGAACGCTTGCATTCGCCACGTTTCCCGGGACAACCCAGACTTGCCCCACGGTCACTTTATCCAATTGTTAACGCGCCAGCGGTAGGAATTATTCCCAGTTGGCTGCAAGGGATAAACGAGATGACTATGGTTCAAAGCGTCAGGTCACAACAGCAGTCGAGCCTTATGGCCGAGATTTTTCCTGACCGCCGCAAGGCGCTGATTATCGACGACAACGAGATCGATCGCCGAAGGTTGAAATCATTCTGCGATAAGTCGGGGCTGACCCTGGAATTTACCGATGCCGATTCTCTGGCGGAAATGCGCGTGGCGCTGGATGCAGCGGAATTTGACCTGATTTTTATCGACTATCGTCTGGACGACGGTGACGGATTGCGGGCGCTGGAACTGATCAAGCGCCATCCCAAGAATTGCTTTGCCGCGACGATCATGATCGCCGGTATTGCCCAGACAACCGTGGCCGTGGCGGCGCTCAAGGCCGGGTGCAGCGATTACATACTGAAAGACTCGCTCGATCCCGCGTGGCTGCACCGCGCGGTCGTCAACGCGATTGAAAAGTCGCAGTTGCGGCGCGGTATGGACGCCTCGGAACAGGTGCGCCAGACAATGCAGATTGCCCTGCAGGGGTTCACCCAGGAATTCGCACAGGAATTGAAGCCGATGCTGTCAAAGATGCTGCGGCTGGTGCGCGGAATGCGCGGTGCCGGTGACAGCGACATTATCGCGGTGCCCGCCAGACGTTTTGGCGAACTGGAAGAAACCTGCGAGAGGCTTTGGGAATTTGCCGAAAACGTCGAGGGGAAAATCGACAATTATCTGTAGCTCGCGTGGCGGGCCCTCATGCCCGGGCAATCCATTTGCGCAGCGCGTTCAGCGGCGGATATCTGCGGTGGACCGTCGGCCAAACCAGATAATATGAGCCGATGCTGGTTACCCGCGCCGATGCAAGCGTGACAAGCGTGCCCCTGGCCACTTCGCCCTCGGCCAAAAAACCCGGCAAAAGGGCTGCCCCAAGACCCGCGGCCGCCGCTTTGGCCATCGTCGCGAACTGGTCAAAGCCCATACCGCCCATCCCGACGCCGCTGACGCCGTGAGCCTCAAACCAGCGCGCCCATGCCCGTGGACGCGTTTCAAGGTGCAAAAGCGGCACCCGCAGCAGATCGGCGGGCCCGTCGACGCAGGCGGACGCGACAAGCGACGGCGCGACGACCGCCACTATTTCCTCGTCCATCAGCTTCAGCGCCTCGGCCCCCGGCCAGTTGTCGCGGCCAAAATGGATCGCCGCGTGAAAGCGTTCGCGCGCAAAGTCAAACGGCGACGTGCGGGTCGCCAGATTGATCGTGACGCCTGGATTTGCGGCCAGAAAATTCGGCAGGCGCGGCGCCAGCCAATGGGTCCCGAATGCCGGTAAGATGGCCAGGTCCAGAGTGCCGCCGTCGGGATTTGCGTGCAGTTTGATCGCCGCATTTGCAATCGTGTTCATGCCGTCCCGGACTTGCGCAGCATAGGTCTGGCCGGCGGGGGTCAGAATCAGGCGTCTTTTTTCGCGTATGAACAGCGCCAGACCGATCTGGTCTTCCAGCTTTTGCAGCTGGCGGCTGACCGCGCCCTGGCTGAGGCTCAGTTCCGCCGCCGCGTCCGTGACCGACCCGCGCCGGGCGACCGCCTCGAAGGCGGCAATCCATCTCAGCGACGGCAGAAATCGGCGGGGCGGGGTCATATCATTCCGTTTTGGTATGTGATGATTGCGATTATTGCCTACCATTGGGCGCAATTCCCAGTGTAAATTGGCACCGGCGGAAGCTTTAGATTGCGATTTGGCATAAAATGGCCACCGCAGCCCGCAACGTGCAAAGTGGAAAGCCGGCAATGGACCTGAAACCCAAAGACGCCCCCGACCTTTCCCGGTTCACCTGGGACGACCCGTTTCGCTTTGAAGATCAGCTGGATGAAGACGAGCGGATGCTGCGCGACGCCGCGCGGGACTTTGCGCAGGCCGAACTGGCCCCGCGCGTGCAGGCGGCTTACGCCGAAGAAAAGGTGGATACGGAAATTTTTCCCGAAATGGGACGGGCCGGGTTGTTGGGGGCGACGCTGCCCGAGGAATATGGTGGGCTGGGTGCGAGTTATGTCACTTACGGATTGATCGCGCGCGAGATCGAACGCGTGGACAGCGGCTATCGGTCGATGATGTCGGTGCAAAGCTCGCTGGTGGCCTATCCGATCTATGCCTATGGCAGCGAGGCGCAGCGGCGGAAATATCTGCCGGGGCTGTGCGCGGGCGATCTGATCGGCTGCTTTGGTCTCACCGAACCCGATGCCGGGTCTGACCCCGGCGCGATGAAGGCGCGCGCCGAAAAGACCAAAAGCGGTTACCGACTGACGGGCACCAAGATGTGGATCTCGAACGCCCCCATCGCCGATGTCTTCGTGGTCTGGGCCAAGTCCGACGCGCATGACGGAAAAATTCGCGGCTTTATACTTGATAAAGGCGCGGCGGGGCTGAGCGCCCCCAAGATCGGTGGCAAGCAAAGCCTGCGCGCCAGTGTGACAGGCGAGATTGTGATGGCGGGTGTCGAGGTCGCCGACGCCGCGCTGTTGCCCAATGTCCAGGGCCTCAGGGGGCCGTTCGGCTGTCTGAACCGGGCGCGATACGGGATCAGCTGGGGGGTCATGGGTGCGGCCGAGTTCTGCTGGCACGCGGCGCGGCAATACGGGCTCGACCGCAAGCAGTTCGGGCGGCCGCTGGCGCAAACGCAGCTTTTTCAAAAGAAACTGGCCGACATGCAGACCGAGATCACGCTTGGCCTCCAAGGCAGCCTGCGTATTGGGCGCTTGATGGACCAGGCCCAGGCCGCGCCCGAGATGATCAGCCTGATGAAACGCAACAATTGCGGCAAGGCGCTGGATATTGCGCGCGCGGCGCGGGATATGCACGGCGGCAACGGTATCTCGGAAGAATTCCAGGTGATCCGCCATATGATGAACCTCGAGACGGTCAACACCTACGAGGGCACCCACGATGTGCACGCGCTGATCCTGGGTCGGGCCCAGACCGGCCTGCAAGCGTTTTTCTGACCCCATGGACCGGGTCGAGGTCGTTCACCGGGCGTTTCGCAGCCGCGTTCAGGCCGGGGATTTGCCCGCCGGGGCCGGACCGGGCGGGGCTTTGACCCCGGACGGCGCGCTTGCGATCTATCACGCCCAATGCCTCAGCCGAAACCTCGACCGGACCTCGCGCAGGATGCAGGCGGCAGGTCAAGGGTTCTATACAATCGGGTCGTCCGGCCACGAAGGCATGGCGGCGGTCGCGGCGGCGCTGCGGACCGACGACATGGCCTTTCTGCATTATCGCGACGGCGCGTTTCAGGTCATGCGCTCGGGCCAGGTGCCGGGGGTCACGCCGGTCCGGGACATGCTGTGTGGATTTGCCACCGTGGTTGACGATCCGATCTCGGGCGGTCGACACAAGGTGCTGGGCTCGAAAGCACTGATGATCCCGCCGCAGACCTCGACCATTGCCAGCCACCTGCCCAAAGCGGTTGGCGCGGCCTATTCCATCGGGCTGGCGCGCCGGCACCCGCCCGAACACAAGGTGCTGGCCGACGACAGCCTGATCATGTGCTCGTTCGGCGATGCCTCGGTCAATCATTCGACCGCGCAGGGGGCGATCAACGCGGCAGCCTGGGCGGCGTTTCAGTCGGTGCCGATGCCGCTGATGCTGGTATGCGAAGACAACCAGATAGGCATCTCGACGCGCACGCCCGATGGCTGGATCGCCGCCAATTTTGCCGCCAAGCCGGGGCTGAAGTATTTCCATGCCAACGGTCTCGACCTGTTCGACACCTACAAGGTGGCGCGCGAGGCGGCGGAATATGTGCGCCGCTGGCGGCGGCCCGCATTCGTGCACATCTCGCTGGTCCGCCTTTATGGCCACGCCGGTGCGGACCTCCAGCAAAGCTATCTGCCCAAATCCGTCTATGAAGCATGGGAAGATAATGACCCGCTGCTGCATTCGGTGCGGCTTTTGGCCGAGGCGGGTGCCAACACGCCGGACCAGGCGCTGGCGACCTATGACGCCGCCGACGCTGAATGCACGCGCATCGCGGCGCAAGTTGTCGAACGTCCGCGGCTTCGGACGGCGGCCGATGTGATGGCAAGCCTCGTCCCCCCGCGCCGATCGTGCGCGCCCACCAACGGCCCCGCGCCCGAAGTCCGCAGCGCCGCCTTTGGTAATGACGCGACCCAGATGGACGAACCGCAACCCATGGCGCGCCTGATCAATTGGGCGCTGAGCGATCTGATGCTGGAGCATTCCGAGATCGTGGTGATGGGCCAGGACGTGGGGGCCAAAGGCGGGGTTTACGGCGTCACCCAGAAACTGATCACCCGGTTCGGTCGGGACCGGGTGATCGACACGCTTCTGGATGAACAGTCGATTTTGGGCCTTGGTATCGGCCTCGCGCACAACGGTTTCATTCCGATCCCCGAGATCCAGTTTCTGGCCTATCTGCACAACGCCCAAGACCAGATCAGGGGCGAGGCCGCGACGCTGCCGTTCTTCTCGAACGGGCAGTTCACCAACCCGATGGTCCTGCGCATAGCCGGCCTTGGCTATCAGCGCGGGTTTGGCGGGCACTTTCACAACGACAACTCAATCGCCGTGTTGCGCGACATCCCCGGTGTGATCATCGCCTGCCCGTCCCGGGGTGCCGACGCCGTGGCCATGCTGCGTGAATGCGTTCGGCTGGCCCGCGAAGAGGCGCGCGTCGTGGTGTTTCTAGAGCCCATCGCGCTTTATGCGATGCGCGATCTGCACGGCGAAAAAGACGGCCGTTGGATGGACCATTATCCGACGCCGGGAACGCGGATCGGGCTGGGCGAAGTTGGCGTGACCGGCAGCGGGCCGCTGGCCATCGTGACCTATGGCAACGGTCATTACCTCAGTCAACAGGCGGTGCCGTATCTGACCGAACTCGGCATCGAAACGCGGGTGATCGACCTGCGGTGGCTGGCACCACTGCCCGCGGAAAGTCTGCTGAAGGCACTGGAGGGGGCCAACAAGGTGCTGATCGTCGATGAATGTCGCCGCACCGGCGGACAAGCCGAGGCGCTGGCCGCGCTCATGGCCGAAAACACCAACATTCCGTTTGCCCGCCTGACCGCCGAGGACAGCTTCATTGCTACCGGCCCGGCCCACGGGGCGACGTTGCCGTCTCGCCCGAGCATTGTCGACGCCGCAACCGAGCTTTGGCGTTTGTGATGGCGTAATCGACCGCTGGCCGGGTTGATTCGGGCCGATCGGCCCGGCTGACAAAGAAACTGCGGCTTTTGCGCAAGCCCTAGCAGAGTGCTTCGGATTTTTTGAGTGCAGCGTCTGAACCGGCCGAAATCGTGGCGCAGCAATTTGAGCAAGAAATGCCAACATTTTCCGCTCGCGCCGTACAGATTCGCAAAGGTCGTCGAAAATCGTCAGGTTTCCGCACGGGAAATCGCCGGAATGGCTGGCCTTTTGGCCCAGATTCGGTCGATACTCGGTCGCATCAACAGCTTCGCGGCGGTCCTTTTGGGGGCGCACGCGATGATTGACTTCAAGGGAGGAACTCACAATGACAAGAAAGATCAGTACTCTGGCGGCGTTGCTGCTGGCCAGTTCGCTTGTGACCGCGCCGCTATATGCGGCCGGCACGCACCCCGAGACCGGCGAAGCGCTCGCCGACGACCAGACCTTCGTTTACCGCGTTCTCGACGAACACAGCTCGGTTGACCCGCAGGTCGTCGAAGACGTGTCCGGATCAGAGCTTGTTCGCGACCTTTTCGAGGGTCTGATGAACCAGGACGAAGACGGCAACCTCGAGCCTGGTGTTGCACTGCACTTCGAGGCCAATGATGCCAAAAACGTCTATACCTTCACTCTGCGCGACGACGCCAAGTGGTCGAACGGTGATGCCGTGACGGCTGGCGACTTTGTTTATGCCTGGCAGCGTGCGGTGAACCCGGAACTTGGGTCGCCCTATTCATGGTTCATGGAACTTATGTCGATCGAAAACGCCAGCGCCATTCTGGCTGGTGAAATGCCGATCGGTGAACTGGGCGTGTCGGCTATTGACGACCACACATTCCAGGTGCGTCTGACGGCGGCTTTGCCGTACTTCGCATCGATGACGACCCATGCGACGACCTTCCCGGTTCACGCAGCAACGCTTGAGGCGCACGGCAACGACTGGACCAAGCCTGGAAACATCGTATCAAACGGTGCCTACATCCTGACCGAGCATCTGCCCAACGAACGGTCGGTGCGCGAACGCAACACCATGTACTGGAACAACGGCGCAACCATCATCGACAAGGTTGTGGCGTTGGTCATCAACGATGAAAACGTGGCGCTGACCCGTTACATGGCGGGCGAGCTTGACCGGACAGAAATTCCGGCCGGCCAGTATCCGCGTCTGTCGCAGTCGAACCCGGATGAGACCACCGTGTTCCCGCGTTTGTGCAGCTATTACTACACGATCAACCTGACCGACACGACCAACCCGGCGCTGCTGGACGTTCGTGTTCGCCGGGCGCTGTCGCTGGCCGTGGACCGTGACATCATCGTCGAGAAGGTGACCGCTGGTGGTCAGTACCCGGCCTATACCTTCACGCCCGAAGCAACCGCAGGCTTTAATGTGCCCGACGTTGCCGCGGCTGTTATGACCCAAGCCGAACGTGATGCGCTGGCCAAAGAGCTTTTGGCCGAAGCGGGTTACGCTGACGGGCTGGAGATCGAACTGATCTACAACACCTCGGAAGGCCACAAAAAGATCGCCATCGCAATCAGCCAGATGTGGAAGCAAAAGCTGGGCGTGACGGTCGAACTGGCCAACCAGGAATGGAAGACCTTCCTGGAAACCCGTGGCGGCCAGGACTACCAGATCGCCCGCGCCGGTTGGTGTGGCGACTATAACGAGGCCTCGACTTTCCTCGATCTGGTTGACAGCAACTCCAGCTATAACGACGCCAAGTATTCCAATGCGGACGTCGATGCGATGCTGGCTTCGGCCAAAACAGCGGCTGATGCGACCGATCTTTATACCAAGATCGAACAGATGATCGCCAAAGACGTGCCGATCATCCCGATCTATCACTATGCCGGGAACTACATGATCGACACCGATCTGAAAAACTGGCCGGTCGGAAACGTCGAACAGAACTGGTATTCGCGCAACCTCTACAAGGTCGCCGAATAATCGTCTCTCGCTAAAAACGGCGCCGCCCTTCGGGGCGGCGCTTTTCTGGTGAACTCATCCAGGTTGCTGACATGCTTGGCTTTATCATAAACCGGCTGGCCTTCGCGATCCCGACGATGCTTGTGATGATCATCGTCTGCTTCGTGCTGATGCACACGGCCCCCGGCGGGCCTTTCACATCGGAACGACCGCTGCCGCCACAGGTTCTGGCCAATATCGAAGCGCGCTATGGGCTTGATCAGCCCTATTGGAAGCAGTTGGCCGATTACGTCGGCAACATCGTCTTTCATTTCGATTTCGGCCCCTCGTTCAAATACAAAGACCGCGACGTGAACGACGTCATTGCGCAGGGCTTTCCGATCACGCTGACCTATGGTCTCTGGTCCTTTGTCGTGGCCTCGACGGTCGGGATATCGCTTGGGGTGGTGGCGGCGATCAAGCAAAACAGCTGGATCGATTATCTGGCGGTGGCGTTTTCGTTTTCCGCCCAGGCGCTGCCCAACTTTGTCATGGGGCCGATCCTGATCCTGATCTTCACGCTCTATCTGGGCTGGTTACCGGGTGGCGGATGGAATGGGGGGCAGATCGAATATCTGATCCTGCCGGTCATCGCGCTGTCGACCTCGTTTATGGCGTCGATTGCCCGACTTACCCGGTCATCGATGCTCGAGGTGCTGAATTCGAACTTCGTGCGCACCGCGCAGGCCAAGGGCCTGCCGATGCGCCAGGTGATCTGGCGGCACGCGATGAAGCCCACCATGTTGCCGGTGGTCAGCTATCTGGGCCCGGTTTTTGTCTATGTCATCACCGGGTCGGTGTTTGTGGACATCTATTTCTCGACCGGCGGCCTGGGTCAGTCTTATGTCAACTCGGCCCTGAACCGCGACTATGCGGTGCTGCTTGGCACGACGATACTCTATGGCTCGCTGACGATCACGTTCAATCTGATCACGGACCTGCTTTACGCCTGGTTCGATCCCCGCATCCGGTATTGAGGTCGACATGAGCGAGATACTGACAATCCCCGACGAGGCCACCGAAGTTCGCGGCCGGTCGCTGTGGCAAGACGCATACGCCCGGTTTTTCCGCAACCGGGCCGCGTTTGGTGCGGTCATCGTATTGTCGATCATGGTGGTCTTTGTCATCATCGGTCCGCTCTTCGCCCAATGGTCAAACGAAGAGATCGACTGGGACATAATGGGCAACGTTGCCGAAATGGGAATGCCGTCAATCGGATCGGGGCATTTCTTTGGTACCGATGAACTGGGTCGCGACCTTTACGCGCGCAGCATCCAGGGAACCCGGACATCGCTTTTGGTGGGGCTGGTCGGCGCGTCCGTGGCGCTGATTGTGGGCACCAGTTACGGCGCGATCGCGGGCTTTGTCGGCGGGCGCACCGATAACTTCATGATGCGCAATGTCGACATCCTGCTGGCGATCCCCTCGACGCTGGTGATCATTCTGCTGATGGTAATATTCGAGCGGTCATTGTTCATGCTGTTCGTAGGGCTCGGCCTGACCGGCTGGCTGACCATGAGCCGGGTTGTGCGCGGCCAGACGCTCAGCCTGAAAAACCGCGAATTTGTCGAAGCCGCCCGTGCGGCGGGTGTTTCGGGCTCGATGATCATCTGGCGGCACATAATGCCCAACCTGCTGGGGGTGGTGATTGTCTATGCCTCGCTTCTGGTGCCCGAAATGATTTTGGCGGAAAGTTTCATCTCGTTCCTCGGGCTTGGCGTGCAGGAACCCAACACCTCGCTCGGTCGGCTGATCGCCGAAGGCGCGGGCACGATGGCCTATGGCACGCTCTGGCAGCTGATGATCCCGCTGTCGTTCTTCCTGATCACCATCATCTGCATGTTTTTCATCGGCGACGGTCTGCGCGACGCGCTCGATCCGAAGGACCGTTAGGATGGCGCTTCTGGACATCCGCAATCTGCGCGTCTCGTTCGACACCCCCGACGGCGAAGTTGAGGCGGTCAAGAACATTTCTCTTTCCATCAATCCGGGCGAATGCCTGGGCATTGTGGGCGAAAGCGGTTCGGGCAAAAGCCAGAGTTTTCTGGCCACCATGGGGCTTTTGGCACGAAACGGCCACGCATCGGGGTCTGTCATGTTGCAGGGCGAAGAGGTGCTGAACGTTCCTCCGGTCGAGCTGAACCACATTCGCGGCAGCGCCATGACGATGATCTTCCAGGACCCGCTGACCGCGCTGACCCCGCACCTGCGGATCGGCGAGCAGCTGGCCGAGGTAGTTCGCGTCCATTCTGACTTGCGCGGTGCTGAATGCACGCGCCACTGCGTTGACTGGCTGGAAAAAGTCAAAATGCCCGACGCGGCGCGTCGGATGAAACAATTTCCGCACCAACTTTCCGGCGGCCAGCGCCAGCGCGTGATGATCGCCATGGCGATGCTCAACAGCCCGCAGCTTTTGATCGCCGACGAGCCCACCACGGCGCTCGATGTGACCGTGCAGGCCGAAATTCTCGACCTGATCGCCGATCTGCAAAAGACCGAAGGCACCGCGGTGGCGCTGATCACCCACGACATGGGCGTCGTGGCGCGCATGTGCGACCGGATCGAGGTTATGCGCCACGGTGAATATGTCGAAAGCGGCGACGTGGAAGACATTTTCTATCGCCCCGCGCACCCCTATACCAGGGCGCTTCTGGATGCGATGCCGCGGCTCGACACGCCCTATCCGCCGACCGAAATTGTCGCCTCGGTCGAGCCGCTGCTGCGCGCCGACGATGTGCGGGTCGAATTCACCGTGCGCGGGCAGGGCGGGATATTTGGCCGCAAGTTCGCGCTGAAGGCGGTCGACGGTGTTACCTTCGATGTCGGGCAGGGTGAAACCCTCGGCCTGGTGGGCGAAAGCGGGTGCGGCAAGTCGACGTTGGCGCGCGCGGTCCTGCAACTCATTCCACCGACCGGCGGGCATGTGTCCTGGCTTGGCAGCGAACTGACCGGGCTCCAGTCGCACCAGATGAAAAAGCACCGCAAGGATTTGCAGATCGTCTTTCAGGACCCGCTGGCCAGCCTCGACCCGCGCATGACCATTTCGACCTCGATCGCCGAGCCGCTGATAACCCACCGGCCCGATCTGTCGTCGCAGAAACGCAAGCGGATCGTGATGGAGATGATGGAAAAGGTCGGCCTGCCGCAAAACATGGTCAATCGGTATCCGCACGAGCTTTCGGGCGGCCAGAACCAGCGCGTCGGCATCGCGCGGGCCATGATCAACAAGCCGCGGCTGATCATCTGCGACGAGGCCGTGTCGGCGCTCGATGTGTCGGTGCAGGCCCAGATCCTGGCGCTGTTGAAGGACCTGCGCGAAGAATTCGGCATGTCGATGATCTTTATCAGCCACGATCTTTCGGTGGTGCGCGAGGTCGCGGACCGGATCATGGTGCTGTATCTGGGCCGGATCGTCGAAATGGCCGACCGCAACACCATCTTCGAGGACGCCCGCCACCCCTATACCCGGTCGCTGATCTCGGCAGTGCCGGTGCCCGACCCACGCGTCGAACGGTCGCGCAAGCGCCTGAAACTGGCGGGCGATCTGCCGTCGGTGACCGACCCGCGCGCACCGCTGCGGTTCCTGCCGTCGCGCATTGACGCAGGTGATCTGGGCTATCGGCCCAAGCTGGAAGAGGTGGGTCCCGGTCATTGGGTGGCCGAACACGATGCCATCGACGCCATCGTGACCGGCATTGCCGAAGAAGCGGCAACCGCCTGATTCCGTGTCTCGGGCCGGACCAGGGGCGGCCCCGCGAACCGGCAATTGCAGCAAAACTCTGCACAATTGCCCAATTGCTGTGCCAATTGGCCGGGGTCTTGCGCGTTTCGACCCGCTTGGCGCGAAATCCGGACCAAATCCCGCAACAGACTGTTTCCCAGAATACCTCAAATTGGCCCGAAACCGGCCCGCCGCTGCCGCATTGCCCGCCTAGAAATCGATATGTGCAGTGACGAGTGCTTGAGTATCCCCGCCCTCGGTTCACCTGTACAGCCGAGGGCGGGACGTCACCCCCCTCAAAGGCACCGCCGCCCAATTCACCCAAAGCCCAGATTTGCCGCGCCGCCGGTTCGACAACCGTGCGTCGCCCGAGGGTGTCACCCATGTCCCGGGGACAATCGGTCACCTATTTTTCCAGGTCGGACACCAAAAGATTGGTAGCGGAGGAGGGACTTGAACCCCCGACACGCGGATTATGATTCCGCTGCTCTAACCAGCTGAGCTACTCCGCCACGCCAAGCAGCGCGGTGGTATGCGACGGGCGCTGGTGCGTCAAGGGACAATTCGGGGCGCGGGCTCAGACATCCAGCCAGATCGTCACCGGCCCGTCGTTGACCAGTTCAACGGCCATGTCGGCGCCAAAACTGCCGCGCTGAACCGGGACGCCGAGCGCTGCAAGATCGTCTGAAAACGCCTCGTACAGCACTTCGCCCAACGCGGGCGGTGCGGCGGCGCAGAAAACCCCGGTCGGTTGCCGCGTGTGGTGTCTGCGGCCAGGGTGAACTGGCTGATCACCAGCGCCGCGCCGCCGCTATCAACAACCGACCGGTTCATCCGCCCCTCGTCGTCGCGAAAGATGCGCAGCTTTGAAACCTTCGCGGCCAGCGCCGTGGCCCGCGCGCGGTCGTCGCCCGCCATCGCGCAGACCAAAATCATCAGCCCGTCGGCGATCTCGCCAATCACCGCGCCCTCGACGACGACCGACGCCCGCGACACCCTTTGGACCAGCGCCCTCACAGTTCGGACACGAAAGGCGGGTTGGCCCCGGCGCGCCCCACCGTCACCGCGGCGGCGCGAACGCCCAACGAGAGGGCGGCGCGCAGGGTCGGTTCATCCAATGTATCCAGCGCCTTTTTGGTCAGCCTGTCGTGCAGGTGCAGGGCCGCCAAAACGCCAGCGTTGAACGTGTCGCCGGCACCGACGGTGTCGACCACAACCGCCGGGCGGCCAGGGAAAAACACCTGGTGATTCTCGGTGTAGGCCCGCGCACCGACCGCGCCCTCGGTGATCAGCACCAGCCGCGGACCGCGTCCCAGAATTTCGCGCGCCATGTCGTCGCGGTCGCTGCCGGTCGCCAGCCAGGCAAGATCTTCGCTGGAAAATTTCACGATATCCGCGCTGCCGATCATCGCATCCAGCCGCGCGCGATAGGCCGTTTCGTCGCGCATGAAACCGGGCCGAATGTTGGGGTCCAGCACGATCACCCGGGCCCCGGCCTCGCGCGCGCAAAGCTTGGCCAGGGCTTCGCCGCAGGGCTCGACCGCCAAGCTGATGCCGCCAAAAAAAAGCGCTTCGCAATCGCCCGCAAGGTCGGGCAGGTCGCCTGCCGTCAGCATCCGTCCGGCGGTGTTTTCGTCGTAAAAGGCGTATCTGGCCTGGCCATCCTCCAATGTGACAAATGCCAGCGTCGTTGGCCGGTCGCGCACGACAGCGGTACTGAAATCGACACCGGCCGCCGCCAGCGCCGCTTGCAGCATCGTGCCGAACAGATCGGTCGAGAGGCCGGTGAAGAACCCGACCGGGGCGCCCAGCCGGCCCAGCGCTATGGCGGTGTTGAAGACCGCGCCACCGGGGGTAGGCAAAAACGCCGCGCCGCCGCCCTCGGCTTGACGCGGCAGCATGTCGATCAGCGCTTCGCCGCAACAGATGATCATTGGGTCCTCCGGTCGGACCCGTCTAGGCGCGGGCGGGCCCGAGATCAATCTGTGCGTCCTAACTTTCGCCCGCGAAAAACTCGGTCGCCAGTGTGCGCACCAGCGGCGCGGCCTCGGCCTCGGACATGCCGACGCGCAGGCGCGGATCGTAAAGCATGCGCAGCAAAAACTCGTCGTGCGTGGTCAGAAGGCCAAACTCTTCGTCGTCGTTAAAGATCGAGGGGCGCGCCGCCGGGCTGTCGTTGGCCAGACCCAGACCCTGGGCCAGCTCTTCATGGATGCAGCTATGGCGCATCAGGTCCGGGTGCTCGCCGCGAATGACCGCGACCGCTTTGGTGTAGGGCGACGCGGCATCGGCGCTGGAAAACGCAAACACCAGACAGAAAAGATTGCGCGGCATGGCGACCACCGTGCGCACGGTCTCGTCGTCAATTCCGGGGACAAGGCTGCGCAGACGCGGGCCATAGGCCACCCGTTCGTCCTCGTTCAGGATCAGCACATGAAAGTTGGGCCTCGGCCCACCCACCCAGATGCCGTGCCCGGTCAAGCGGCCCAGTCGCGCCGCGTAAAGCTGGATCAGACGCAGGTCGCGCCGCCGGTCGGCGGCGGGCACGCTGGCGCCAAATTCGACCCCCATGACGACCGGCTCTTGCCACCTGCGCAAGTGGCTCGGCGTGGCGCGGGCCACCAGCCGCCCGCCCTGGCGCGAATATTCATCGAACAGGGCGATGCGGACAAAATTCGCCGCCAGATCGCGCGCGGTGAATGGCGCGCCGCGTCCGCCGCCGTCGGTGCGCAGCAGCCCCTGAGACAATAAATCACTCTGAACGGTCCTGTAGTAGTCCGACAAGGCAAGGCTTTGCGCTGAGCGCGGTGGGTCGGACTGGCCATCGCCGCCTGCCAGTCCCGGGGCGGTGACAATGGCGGGGGGAAAGAAAACCTCGCAACCGGCAAGGGCCAAGGCGGTCAAAACCACTGCGCCCAGTCGAAATATATGTCGGTCAATCGTCAAATATTTCCCTCAGGCACCGGTCAGCGCGCGGTCCAGGGTTGCCAGCGCCGCGGTCGTGTCCGCGCGCCCTTCGCCAAGCCCCCGTGTCGCTGCGATCAGCGGGTCGAGCGCTTGTGCAAGCGTCCGGCATGCCGCATCAACACCTTTGGTGTCCAACATCCCTCCAGTCGACGATTGGCCGGTAATTTCCGATATTCTCTGGTCCCAGCCGGCCAGGTCGTTGTGCAGGAATTCCGCCAGGCGCGCATTCAGCGCCGCCTCGCCTTCGCTGAGCCCGCGGATCAGGCGCAGCGCCTCGAGCGTATGGTTTCGAACATGCCTGAGCGCGTGAATGCGCTTTTCGATGCGATCGCGCGCGGCGCGCAAGGGCGGAAGCACCGCGTCGCTGGCCGCAGGGCGGTTCTCGGGCGCGATCTCCAGCGTGCGCGCGTGGTCTTCGGCCAGCTTTCCGACATCGCGCGCCATGCGTTCGCGCCCCGCCGCGATGGCCAGCGTGACGCCCTCATGGGCCGCGACCGCCGCGCGGTAAGCATCGCGCAAATCCAGTTGCGCGTTATCGCGGCCAAGGTGCATCTCGGACAGCGCCCTTCCCGCCGTCGCAAACTCGGCCCTGAGCGCGGTTAACCGCGCAGCCAGGACGGCCCCAGGCGCCACCCTGCGAACCAGAAATTCAACCGCGTTGCGGCGTGTCCGGCTGGCGTCGTCGGAAATATCCAGACCCGCCAGCCCGGCGCGCATCCCCTCCAGTTTCGGTTCGGGGTCGTCGCCCAGGATCGTGGCAACGCTGTCGGTCAGTTTCGGCACGGCCTGAACAAGGTCGTTGTGCGCGTCGCGCCCCAGCGCGTTCAGCGTATCCGGCCTGCCCGGATCGACATCGTCGATCATCGCGACAATCGCGCGCGCCCGGCTTTCGCTGGCCTTTGCCAATTCGGGAATCTGAGCCGATGGTTCGGGCAACGCCCCCGCGCCACCGACAGCGCCGCTCACCAGCTTTAAAATTTCAGCCATAATCGCTCAATCTGTTGGACTTCAACGATATAACGTTTCCGAGCGGCTTTTTCCAGAACCCAAGGCTCAGCCCGCCCCGGCGGCCCGTTCTTTTGCAAGCTTGCGCGAATACCCCGACTGAATAACCTCGACCGCGACCAGCACGATGACCGAGAAATAGAACGTGGATTTTGACATCGGAATGAGGTCGTGCCCGAACAATTTGATCTGCAGGCCGTCGTCATGCATTGCGTGGGCCGCCGCCGGGCCGGCCTCGCCCAACAGAACCACGCCAACGATCAGCAGAATGAACAGGCCCAGAACCTCGTACATCCGGTTCTTCTCCAGAAACTTCGTCACCCCGTCGGCCATCACCAGCATCGCTCCGCCCGAGATCAATATGGCAATGGCGAGAATGACAAAGACGTCTGTAATGGCCAGCGCGGACAGGATCGAATCAAAGCTGAAAACCAGGTTCATCATGATGATCATCACCACTACCTGGGCGGCAGATTTCTGGCTGCGTTCGCCCAGACCGTGCCCGAGGTTCTGCACCGACAGCATATGACCGATCTCTTTGACCGCGGTATAGATGATGAAAGCCCCGCCAAAGACAAAGACCAGCGTGGCAAAGTTGACCCCACCCTCGATCACGCCCACCCAGCCCAGCACAAAGAACGGCTCGGACAGCGCCCCGATCAGCCGGATCATCACGAACAGCAGCACGACGCGCAAAGCCACCGCGACCAGAATGCCCCAAAACCTGACCCGGCTTTGCAGGTGGGCCGGCGCGCGCTGGCTTTCGATCGAGATATAAAGCAGGTTGTCGAACCCCAGAACCGCTTGCAAAAAGCACAGCATCGCTAGGTTGCCAAGGTTCTCTAGCGTCAAGAGATCAGCCATATGTCACGTCCTTCGTTCTGTCGCTTTGGGCTTTCGCGCGCGCTTGGGTTTCAGTTTTTTGGGGGCCGTCGGCTGGTCTTTGAGGCCCAACTGGTCGCGCACCACGCGCCCGCGCACCTCGGTGACCTCGCCGGGCTTCAGATCGCCCAGCCGGAACGGGCCGAACGAGACCCGGATCAGGCGGTTTACGGCCAGGCCGACTGCCTGCGCCGCCCGCCGAATTTCACGGTTTTTGCCCTCGCGCAGGGCAATCGTCAGCCAGGCGTTGGTGCCCTGTTGGCGGTCGATGCTGACCTCCATCGGCTGAAATCTCTCGCCCTCGACCACTAATCCTTTGCGCAATGGCTCAAGGTCGGGGTCCTTCGGCGCGCCCTTGACCCGCACCCGATAGCGCCGCAGCCAGCCGGTCGAGGGCAGTTCCAGCCGCCGCTTCACGCCGCCATCGTTGGTCAAGATCAGCAGCCCCTCTGAATTCAGATCCAGCCGCCCGACGCTCATCACGCGCGGCATCTCGCCGGGCAGCGCGTCAAAAATCGTCGGGCGGCCCTTTTCGTCCTTCGTGGTTGTCACCACGCCCTTGGGTTTGTGATAGAGCCACAGCCGCGTCGGCTCGGCCTGCGCCAACGCGGTGCCGTCGACCGCGATCCGATCAGCGTCGGTGACGTTCAGCGCCGGACCGTCGATCACCTTGCCATTCACCGACACCCGACCCGCCTCGATCATCCGTTCGGCCTCGCGCCGCGAGGCCACGCCGGCGCGCGCCAGCACTTTGGCGATGCGCTCGCCTTTGTTGGAACCCTCAGCCATGGACCCCGGCTTAACGCCCTCGAGCGGCCAATGCAAAGCGGCTTGCAGGGGGCAATTATTCGCGTCATGCAAGGGGGGTCATGAGCTTCACCAGCCACATGAATGCTGCGTTGGACCAGGCGCGTGCGGCGGCTGCCCGTGGCGAGGTGCCGGTTGGCGCGGTGATCGTATCTGCGGACGGCGAAATCCTCGCCCGCGCTGGCAACCGCACCCGCGAACTGGCCGACCCCTCGGCGCACGCCGAAATGCTGGCGATCCGCGCCGCCTGTGCCGCAGCCGGGTCCGAACGGCTGCCGGGCCACGACATTTACGTGACGCTGGAACCCTGCGCGATGTGCGCGGCGCTGATCGCCTCGGCCCGGATCGCGCGGCTTTATTACGGTGCCGACGATCCGAAATCGGGCGGCGTGGCCCACGGCGCGCGGGTCTTTACCCATCCCCAGGCGCACCACGTGCCTGAAGTTTACGATGGTGTCGGCGCGGCGGCCGCCGCAGCGCTTTTGCGCGATTTTTTCGCGCACCGCCGCTGAGACCACCGCCCCCCTCGAACCCTTCCAGGCATCCCCCATCATCTTGCCAAAAGTACTCCGGGGGGGTGCGGGGGGCTGGCCCCCGCCCGGCGCGACGCGCGGCACGCGGCACGCGCAACATCAAATCGCGATCGGCTTCATCACCTCGGGCTCGATCACTTCGACACCCGGCAACCCCTCGGCAAGCGCCTCGGCCGAATGCTCCAAAATCGGGAATGTCCGGTAATGGCAGGGGATTACCGTTTTGAAATCGAAATACCGCCGCGCCGCATAGGCCGCGCCCTTCATATCCATGGTGAAATGCCCGCCCGCACTGAGGATGCCGATGTCGGGTTTATGATAATCCCCCATCCAGGCCATATCGGCCATGATGTCGGTGTCGCCCGACAGATAGACGCATCTGCCCTCGCCCCGGATCATGTACCCCACCTCGGACCCGCCCGCTTTCGGCCCGTCGTCGCTGGCGAAGGTCGACGAATGCGAGGCCGGAACCATGCTCAGGCCAACTTCGCCCAGCATCACCGTGCCGCCCTTGTTGAAACCAATTGTTTTTATACCTTCGTTCGCTTCCCAATGGGCGATAATGTCGTATTGGCCAACCACCGGCACCCCCAGCTTGCGGGCCAGCGGCAGCATGTCGGCGACATGATCGAAATGCACATGGGTCAGCACCAGATATGTCGCGCCCTGAACCGCCGCCTCGTGGCTTTCCTCGGGCAGCATCGGATTGCCGGTCAGCCAGGGGTCGATCAACAGCACCTGATCTGCGATCTCGATCCGGAAACTGCCATGGCCCAGCCAGATGATCTGCATCTCAACCCTCCCTCTTTGGCCCAGAATAACACGCGCTGCGCGCCCGTCACCCCGCCGCGCTCCTGCACCGCCCCAGTGACCGCTTGCAAGGGCTAACTCAGTGAAAACAATGGCTTACAGGCGGTTTCAACCTTGAAACCACCGGCTTTGGCCGCAAGACGAAAAATGCTGCCCCCAAGGGCGGCAATTTTTTGACGAACCCGAGGCTCTGATCAGAACCCGAGGCCCTCGTATTTCTTCTTGAACTTCGAGACCCGGCCGCCGGTGTCCATCAGACGGGTACCGCCGCCAGTCCAGGCCGGATGCACCGACGGATCGACCTCCAGCGCCATCTGCTTGCCCTCGTCCCCCCAGGTCGATTTCATCTGGATGACATCGCCATTGATGAGCTTGACGTCGATCAGGTGATATTCGGGATGTGTATCCTTTTTCATCGCGCCGCTCCTCTAGGCTTTCTTGGGTTTATAGTGGCTGTCTTCGGCGATCCGGGCCGATTTGCCCCGGCGCGCCCGCAGATAGTAAAGCTTGGCCCGGCGCACCCGGCCCCGGCGCACCACGGTGATCTCGGCGATATTGGTCGAATGCAGCGGGAAGACCCGCTCGACACCCTCACCGAACGAGATCTTGCGCACCGTGAACGACCCGGCGATGCCGGTCCCGTTGCGGCGGCTGATGCAAACGCCTTCATAGTTCTGCACCCGCGTCCGGGTGCCCTCGGTCACCTTGTATCCGACGCGGATCGTGTCACCCGCCTTGAAATCCGGGATCTCGTGGCCGAGTGCTGCCACTTGCTCGGCTTCGAGCTGTGCGATCAGGTCCATTGACCCAACTCCTTACATTTGCCCCGGGTTTGTCCCGAGATTTTGGTGCCGCCTCAGAGCTCTCGGTCTTCATCCGGGTCCCTACCGTGCACCGCACGATAGGCCCGCCAGAGATCAGGTCGTCGTTCCTTCGTCAGCCTTTCGGCCATCTCGCGTCGCCAGCTTTCGATCGCTGCGTGGTGCCCTCTGAGAAGAACTTGCGGAACCGCGCGACCCTGCCAGACATTGGGCCGTGTAAACTGGGGGTGCTCAAGCAACCCGTCCGAAAAGCTTTCGTCCTCGGTCGAGGCCTGATTCCCAAGCACGCGGGGTATAAGGCGGACCGTCGCGTCAATCAAGGCCTGTGCGGCAATCTCGCCCCCGGTCAGGACGAAATCGCCGATCGAGACCTCTTCGATGGCGTGGTGCTCGATCACCCGTTCATCGAGCCCCTCAAAACGCCCGCAGATCAGGGTCATCCCCTCGCAGCGGGCCAGACGCTGTGCTGTTGACTGGCGAAACGGCTGACCGCGCGGCGAAAGATAGATCACCGGCCAGGCCTCGCGCGGCCCCCGCGTCGGTGCAGTGGCGTCAAGGGCGGCCCCCATGACGTCGGCGCGGATGACCATGCCAGCGCCGCCACCGGTCGGGGTGTCATCGACACTGCGATGCCTGCCCTCGCCAAAGCTGCGCAGGTCCACGGTCTCCAGGTTCCAAAGCCCTTCGTCCAGCGCCTTGCCGGTCAGGCTGTCGCCCAGAACCCCGGGAAAGGCCCGCGGGAACAATGTGATAACCTGCGCCGTCCAGGCCCCGGCGGTGCGGCGTTGCCCGGACATAAGATCACGCGGCACCGCGCTGGCACGGATCGACTTTGCCCCGTGGCTGCGCGCCGGTGTGTTGCGCTTATTCATCGGAAAATATCCCCTCTGGCGGATCGACGATCAGGCGCCCGCCTGCAACATCCACGGTTGGCACGACGGCTTGCCGGAACGGGACCAGAACGGTGTCGCCGCCGGTAAGCTGAACTTCAATCAGGTCGTCAGCCCCGTGGTTCAGCACCGCCTTGACCTTGCCCAGTTGCGCGCCCCCGGTATCGAGAACGGCCAGCCCGACAAGATCGGCGTGATAAAACTCGTCATCCGGCAGGTCGGGCAGAACGTCGCGCGCCGCATAGAGGCGCGTGCCCTTTAACGCTTCGGCCTGCATACGGGTGGCAACGCCCGACAGGCGGGCCGAAAAGCCCGCCTTAATCGGCATCAGCGCGCTGATCTCAAACCAAGACTGTCCGTCCTCGCTGGTCAACGCGCCATAGTTCGCGATGGCAGAAGGGTCGGCGCAAAAGCTTTTCAGGCGCACGTCGCCGTGAACGCCAAACGCGCCCGAAATTGCCCCAAGGCAAACCCGATCTGCCATGCCGCCGCCTTAACCTTCGGCTTTCTCTTCGGTGGCCTCTTCAGGCGGGGCATCGCCGGTGGTGGCATTCTCTTCGGCCGAGGGCTTTTCGGCTGGCACCTCCTCGGCGGTAACCTTGTCTTCAACCTCGGCTGCTTCGCCGGCCTCTTCAGCCGGGCCGTCGCCGGATTTGGCGGCGTCTTCGGCAGGTGCCTTTTCGGTGGCTGCTTCCTCGGCTGGCGGCGAATCAGCCGTTTCGTCTTCAACCTGGGCCTCTTCAACGGCAGGTTCTTCTACTGGTGCGGCTTCGGCTGCCTTGGCGGCTGCTTCCTCGGCTGGCGGCGATTCAACCGCTTCGTCTTCAACCCGGGCCTCTTCAACGGCAGGTTCTTCTGCTGGTGCGGCCTCGGCTTCGGCTGCATTGGCGGCCTTGGCGGCCTTTTCCTCGGCACGTACCTGCGCCTTTTTGCCGGGCTCTGCCCTCTGCGGGTTCGAGCGTTCTTTTTTCTCGACAATTCCAGCAGCTTCCAGGAAACGCGACACGCGGTCGGTCGGTTCAGCGCCCTGGCCCATCCAATACTGGATGCGCTCGACGTTCATCTTGACGCGGTCTTCGCTGTCCTTGGGCAACAGTGGGTCATACGTCCCCAGGCGTTCAATATACCGCCCGTCGCGGGGCATGCGGCTGTCGGCCGCGACGATGCGGTAATGGGGTCGTTTCTTCGAGCCGCCACGGGCGAGCCGGATTTTCATAGCCATTGTTGATGTCTCCTATGTTCTAGCTATTCGACGGGGTAACCCCCTGTCATCTGTTGATTTCTTCGTGGTGCCTGATGACTTCACCAATGATGAAGGTCAGGAATTTTCGCGCGAATGTCGGGTCGAGCCCGGCGTCATCCGCCATCCGTTCAAGCCGCGCGATCTGACGTTCTTCACGCGCCGGGTCGGAAGGCGGCAGCCCATGTTCGGACTTCAGCCTGCCCACCGCCTTGGTGTGCAGAAACCGCTCGGCCAGCGTGTAGGTCAGGATCGCGTCGAGCCGGTCGATGCTGTCGCGGTGCTCGGCCAGAAGCTCGGCCGCGGGTGTGATATGATCGCTCATTTCTGGTCCTCCTGGCGGTGGCGGAATACGAATGTCAGACCGCCGTCGGCATCGACCCGAGGCTCGGCGTCGCGCTGCGCGCCCAAGCGCTCGGCCAATGCCACCGAGCGGGTGTTTTCGACGTTGACGAAGCTTACGAATTCGGTCGGACCCAGGGCCGCAAACCCATATTCGCGCAACGCGGTAGCGGCCTCAAAAGCGATGCCGTGGCCTTCCGCGGCCTCGGTCAAAAGCCAACCCAGTTCGAGCTCGGAATCACCATAGTCAAAGAAGAACCCGGCCAGCCCCAGCACCGCGCCGCTGCCGCGGTCGGTGATGGTCATCGCGCCGACGCCCCTGAACAGCCATCCGGCAATCGCTTGGTTGAAGTCCAGCCAGGCGTCTTCGCCGTTGAACGGCCCGCCGATGTAGCGGGCGCGGTCGGTGGTCCAGATCGGCTCTAACATCGTCCAGTCCTCTAGCCGTGGGGCGCGCAGGGTCAGGCGGTCGGTCTCGATCACTGGAATCGCCGCGGCGACATCAAGCCGGGTGCCTTGGGCCGCGGCCTCGGGCAGGGGTTCAAGCCAGCGGCGGGTCATGGCGTCACCTGTGGGGCCGGGTGGCGGTAAACCAGAACCTTCGTGGCCCCATGCGCGTCATCGTCCACCGGCGGTTCTGCGGCATCGTCACGCGCCGCGCCCAGCCGCTCGGCCAAAGCAATCGACCGCGCGTTCGGTGCGTCGATATAGCTGACGGCGGTGTCCCAGCCGAGATCGGCGAAAACATAGTCGCGGGCGCGGGCAACGGCCTCGAAAGCCAGGCCCTTGCCTTCGTGGTCAGCCGACCACAGCGACCAGCCAATTTCGCGTTCGGGCCAGAATTCGGGAAACCAGGGGCCGGCTGCGCCAAGCGGTGTGTCCTTGCCCCGAAGCGTGAAAATAAACATGCCGTAACCCCGCAACACCCAATGGCCGATGACGTGGCCGAAGCCGCGCCAGGCCCGGCTTGGCGGGTAGGGGCCGCCGATATATCGCGCGCGGTCCGAGGCGGCAAAACCGGCGAAATGGCCGTAATCAGCGGCTACCGGCGCGCGCAGTGTCAGGCGCTCGGTTGTCAGAACCGGAGTGTCGGCCAGATGCGGGGTCATTGCCGCGCCTCGGGGGCCGGGTGACGGTACGCGCGCACCGGTCCGCCGGGCAGTCGAGCCGTATCATCGCGTTGTGCGCCCAGCCGTTCGGCCAATGCGACCGAACGGGTGTTCTCGGGCTCGATATAGCTGACGGCGGTTGTCCACCCAGGGCGGTGATATACGTCAGCCCGGGCGGCGCGCGCGGCTTCGGACGCAATACCCCGGCCCTCGGTGTCGCCAAAGACGATCCACGTCAATTCGCCCTCGGGCCATCCCGGCGGGAACTTCGGTCCGACGATGCCGATACAATCGTCATGCCCCCGCGCCGTGACCGCCCAGGGGCCAAAGCCACGGTCGATCCAGTGCCAGATCAGCGTGCCGAAACTGCGCCAGGCACGACCGGTATTTCGAAATCCGGCGAAAAACTTCGCCGGTTCGGTTTCCATGAAACGCGCGTAGGCCGGCCAGTCCAACCTGGACGGCGGGCGCATGATCAGGCGCTCGGTCTCAATCGTGCGATCTGGTGCAGCTGCGATCATTTCTTTTTCCCAAAACCGCTGAGGCCCGGCGGCAACGCGCCGCCGCCGCCCAGACCGGGAAAGCCACCGGGTGGCAAGGCACCCGGGGTGCCACCCATTTGCGCCTGTGCGGCCTGCATCTCGGCATCCGACGGCATCGCGCTGCCTTTCAGGCCGAAAAGCCCGCCCAACTGGCGCATCATGCCTTTTTTGCCCAGCTTGCCCATTTTCTTCATCATATCCGCCATCTGGCGGTGCATTTTCAAAAGCTTGTTCAGCTCGCTCACTTCCAGACCCGCGCCGCGCGCGATGCGTTTCTTGCGGCTGGCCTGCAAAAGTCCGGGATTGGCGCGCTCGCGTTTGGTCATCGAGGAAATCAGCGCCGTCTGGCGTTTCAAAAGCCGGTCGTCGATACCGGCCTTCTCGATCTGGCCGGCCATTTTCTTGGCCCCCGGCAACATGCCGATCACGCCTTCCATGCCGCCCATCTTCTGCATCTGCTCAAGCTGGCGGCGCAGGTCGTTCATGTTGAACTGACCCTTCTGGAACCGCTTCATCATCCGTTCGGCCTGGTCGGCCTCGACGGTTTCCTGGGCCTTTTCCACCAGGCCGACGATGTCACCCATGCCCAGGATGCGGCCCGCGACGCGGTCTGGGTGGAATTCCTCCAGCGCTTCCATTTTCTCGCCGGTGCCGACGAATTTGATCGGTCGCCCGGTGACGGCGCGCATCGAAAGCGCTGCACCGCCGCGCCCGTCGCCGTCCATCCGGGTCAGGATCACACCTGAAACCCCGATACGTTCGTCGAAGTTTTCGGCCGTATGCACGGCGTCCTGGCCGGTCAGCCCGTCGACGACCAACAGGGTCTCGCGCGGGCTGGCGATGTCGCGCACCGCTTCGACCTCGGCCATCAGCGCATCGTCGATGGACAGGCGCCCGGCGGTGTCCAGCATATAGACGTCATAGCCGCCCATGGTCGCCGCCTGCTTGGCGCGCCGCGCAATGTCGGGCGGGGTCTGGCCCGCCACAATCGGCAGGGTGTCAACGCCGATCTGTGTTCCGAGAATGGCCAGTTGTTCCATCGCCGCCGGACGGTTCACGTCGAGGCTGGCCATGAGCACCCGCTTGCCCGCCTTTTCGGTCAGGCGCTTGGCCAGTTTGGCGGTGGTCGTGGTCTTGCCCGACCCCTGAAGGCCGACCATCAGGATCGGCACCGGCGGGTTGTCGATTTTCAGCTCGTCGCGGTCGCCCGCATCGCCTGCCAGCACGTGAACCAGCTCGTCATGGACGATCTTGACCACCTGCTGACCCGGTGTGACCGATCGGGTGACCGCCTGGCCGGTGGCCTTGTCCTGGACCGCTTTGACAAAATCGCGGGCCACAGACAGCGATACGTCAGCCTCCAAAAGCGCCACGCGCACCTCGCGCAGGGCGGTGCGGACATCGTCTTCGGATAGCGCACCTTGCTTGGTCAGCCGGCCGAAGACGCTGGATAAGCGCTCGGAAAGGTTCTCAAACATTGGCCTTGGCCCTCGTCTGTTGCGACTTTGCCCAAGCAGATAAGTGCTTTGGCAGCGATGCCCAATGCGCGAAAGCCCCCACGGGCGTGACACGCTGGTGGGGGGCGATCCCGGATCGGTCCGGGACCGGAGGCATGATCGTCTCCGGAACCGGGGCGGGGGTATGCGATGAACGCCTGCCTGTCAAGCGCTCGGGTTCGTGCCGGTGGTCCAGCCGGTCCCACCCTGGTGGCGAAATCGCAGGGTCTTGAGCCGCAGGTCATATTCGGGTCTGTCTGGCGTGACAGCAACGAAAGCGATGCCATGAAACCCGATCAGCCCGAACATTCTCTACCCGAAGACGCGGTCGCGCGCCGCGCGGTGGCACCGGTAATTTGCTATCCGCCCGAAACTCTGCCCCCGGTCGATCTGGCCGCGTTGCGCGCTGCGCGCGGCGCGGCAAGGAAAATCGCCGAGGCAGTGGCCGCGCCGCGCGAAGCGGCGACATTCCGGGTGCCCCGAGGCGGTTTTTTTCGGATTACCAGCATCGACGGCCCGCAGGTCGGCGATCTTAATCTGTGGAACCCGAGCGATCTGGCAGAAAAATTTTATTCCGGAAAAACCCGCGCCCTGCATGGGACGCATCTGAGCACCGGCGACCGGCTGTGGTCGTCGTTTCCGGCACTCAGGCCGATGGCCACGATTACCGACGACACGCTTGACTGGTACGGGTTCGACGCCTTCGGCGGCTCGGTTCACGATGTCATCGGCACCCGTTGCGACCCCTATACGGGGCGGCTGTTGACCGGGGGTGACTATCATCACTGCTGCCATTCCAACTTGACCCGCGCACTGGCCGACGAGTTGGGCCTCGGCCTGGACGACGCCGAACCCCATATCCACGACGTGATGAATGTGTTCATGTGTACCGGGTTCAGCCACGACACCGGCCAGTATTTCATGAAAGCCAGCCCGGTGCGGCCCGGCGATTACATCGAGTTTTTCGCCGAGATCGATCTTCTCGGTGCCCTCAGCGCCTGTCCCGGCGGCGACTGCGGATCCGAGCATACGTCCGACGTCGCAGCTTGCTATCCGCTTCTGATCGAGGTTTTTCAGCCCAAGGCGCCGCCAGTCGGATGGACACCGCCAAAAGCGAACGCCTACGACCAAAGCCACGGTCGCTAGGCCAACCCCCCCCCGGGGGGGGTGTGGCGATGTGGCAGATGCACTTTACGGCGGAAACGCCGCCTCCAGCGCTATTTCGACCATATCGCCGAACGAACTTTCGCGATCTTCCGATGGCAGCGCCTCGCCAGTGATCAGATGGTCGGAAATGGTCAGCACCGCCAGCGCCCGCACGCCATGGCGGGCGGCCAGCGTGTAAAGCTCGGCGGTTTCCATTTCGACAGCCAGAATACCATGCCGGGTCATCGTCTCGTTCATATCGGGGCGTTCGTCGTAGAATATATCCGAAGAATAAATGCCGCCAACATGGGTGGGCACATCGCGGGCCTCGGCCGCCACAACAGCCGCGCGCAGAAGGCCGAAGTCGGCCGAGGGCGCGTAATTCAATTCGCGGAAAATTCCCCGAGACGGCGTCGAAAGCGTGCTCGAAGTCATCGCGATAACCAAGTCGCGCACATTTATCGATTTTTGCATGCCGCCCGCCGACCCGATGCGGATCAGGGTCTTGGCCCCAAAATCGCGGATCAGCTCGTTGACGTAGATCGACAGGCTGGGCATCCCCATGCCCGACCCGTGAATTGTCACCGGATTGCCGCGCCAGGTGCCGGTAAACCCCAGCATGCCGCGAACATTGTTCACTTCGCGCGGATTATCCAAAAACGATTCGGCTGCCCATTTCGCGCGATAGGGATCGCCGGGCAGCAAAACCGTTTCGGCAATATCGCCGGGCTGGGCACCGATATGGATACTCATTTAATTTCGAAGTTCGCCAGTTTTTTGCCCTTGGCCAGCGCGTCCTTGATCCAGTCGGGGCGGCGACCGCGACCGGTCCAGGTAACTTCCGCATTCGCCGGGTGGCGGTACTTGGGCGGATTTTTCGGTCCTGATTTCCGGGCCTTACGGCCGTATTTCGGCGCTGGTGCGGCGCCAACTGCCAGATCAGCCAGCGAAAATCCATGCGCCTTGGCGGCAGCCCTGGCAGCCTCCAGCGCCTTTTTCTTGTCGGCCTTGACCAGTTTGGCAATAGCCTTTCCAATCCGTGCGGCCAGCGCCTGTAATTCCCGACGCGTCATTCCCTTGAGACTTATTGTCATATCTACCTCCGTGAGTGATACCGGTATTGGACGTTTTTTCACGAGATGTAAATCAATTCATATTCGAATTCACCGTGCCGCCACGCCAGCCGGATCAGCCAGCGAAATCAAATCCGACATTATGGCGTTCAGCTCAAAGTTCTTGGGCGTGTAAACCCGCGCAATTCCCAGTTTGGTTAGCCGAACTTCATCGGCCTCGGGAATAATTCCGCCGACAACGACCGGAATATGGGCCAGCCCGGCGGTATTAAGTTTTGCCATCAATTCCTCGACCAGCGGAATGTGACTGCCGGAAAGAATGGAAAACCCAATGACATGGGCACCGCACTCGGAAGCTGCGGCGACCAGGTCATCGGGGGTCAGCCGGATGCCGTCATAGGTAATGTCGATACCGCAATCGCGGGCGCGCGCGGCAATCTGTTCGGCACCGTTGGAATGCCCGTCCAGCCCCGGCTTGCCGACCAGAAACTTCAACCGTTCGCCCAGCCGGTCCGACACCGCATCGACCGCAGCGCGCAGATCATCGAGCCCTTGCGTGCGATTCGACCGCGCCGGCGAAACGCCGGTGGGTCCGCGATATTGACCAAATACGCTGCGCATGACGCCCGCCCATTCGCCGGTGGTGACGCCCGCTTTGGCCGCCGTGATCGAGGGCGGCATGATGTTGTCGCCGCTGGTTGCCGCGGCGCGCAGATCGGACAGCGCTTTGGCCACTGCGTCCGCGTCGCGCGCAGCTCTCCACGCCGCCAACCGCGCGATCTGGTCGGCCTCGACGCTTGGATCGATGGTCATGATGCCGCCGTCCTCGCCCATCAACGGCGAGGGCTCGCCGCCGGCATAGGCATTGACCCCGATCACCGTGGTGGTGCCGTCCTCGATGCTGGCCAAGCGTTCGGCGTTGGATTCGACCAAGCGCGATTTCATATAGTCGATGGCCGCAACCGCGCCGCCCATGGCGTCAATCTGGGCCAGTTCGTGGCGCGCGCCGTCCTTCAGGGCCTCGACCCGCGCATCAACCACCGGATTGCCGTCGAAAAGATCGTCGTATTCCAGCAAATCGGTCTCGAAAGCCAGGATCTGCTGCATCCTCAGCGACCATTGCTGGTCCCAGGGGCGCGGCAGGCCAAGCGCTTCGTTCCAGGCGGGCAGTTGCACGGCGCGGGCGCGGGCGCGTTTTGACAGCGTCACGGCCAGCATTTCAAGCAAAATGCGATAGACGTTGTTTTCGGGCTGCTGTTCGGTCAGGCCCAGGCTGTTGACTTGAACGCCGTAGCGAAACCGCCGTTTTTTGGGGTCGGTAACGCCATAGCGGGTCTCGCAGATATCGTCCCACAAATCGACAAAGGCGCGCATCTTGCACATCTCGGTCACGAACCGAATACCGGCATTAACGAAAAAGGATATGCGCGACACCACCACCGGGAAATCCTCTGCGGGCACCTTGCCGCGGACATCGTCGAGCACGGCGCAGGCCGTGGCCAGGGCAAAGGCAAGCTCCTGCTCGGGCGTGGCACCGGCCTCTTGCAAATGGTACGAACAGACGTTCATCGGGTTCCATTTGGGCAGGGCGCGATAGCAATAGGCGGCGACATCGGTGATCAGTCGCAAGCTGGGTTTGGGCGGGCAGATATAGGTGCCGCGGCTGAGGTATTCCTTGATGATGTCGTTCTGCACCGTGCCGGTCAGCGTGGCGATATCGGCACCCTGTTCCTCGGCCACCGCAATATAGAGCGCCAAAAGCCACGGCGCGGTGGCGTTGATCGTCATCGAGGTATTCATGGTCTCAAGCGGGATGCCTTCGAAAAGCGCGCGCATGTCGCCAAGGTGGGCGACCGGCACGCCGACCTTGCCAACTTCGCCCCGCGCCATGCGCTCGTCGCTGTCGTATCCGGTCTGGGTGGGCAGATCGAAAGCCACGGAAAGCCCGGTCTGACCCTTGGCAAGGTTCGCCCGGTAAAGCGCGTTCGAGGCCGAGGCCGTCGAATGCCCGGCATAGGTGCGAAACATCCAGGGGCGGTCTTTCTGGGCAGTCATAGGCGCGAATCTCCGAGTATCTGCTGCAGCGCAGCATAAGTCATATTATTACGTATTCGCAAGCGCATGGATAATTATCGTGCGTGGGCGCATTCATATCGAGCGCCTGCCGCGGGCGTATTTCGGCCAAGAGAAAGGGGCATTGGGTTGCGTACCGGCTTGGTCTAAGGTCTCGTCCATGACGCGTGTGGTCGAAATGCCGCTTTGGCTGTTGCTGTTGATCCTGGCCTTTGCGGCGGTGACCTTTGCGTCGCATTTCCTGTTTCCCTCGGTGCGCTGGTTTTTCCGAAAGCGGGCCGAACGGGTGGTGGCCAAGCTCAACGAGCGCCTGCGGCGCCCGATCGAGCCGTTCAAGCTGGCGCGCCGGTTCGACACCATTCAGCGGCTGACCTATGATGTCGAGGTTCTCAAGGCCGTCGCCGCGCATGCGGCTGCGACCGGGGTGCCCGAACCGGTGGCGCTGGAAGAGGCGCGCGATTACGCCCGCGAGATCGTGCCACGGTTTTCGGCGACGCTTTATTTCGGGATCGCAGCGCGTCTGGCCCGATTTATCAGCCGGTCGCTGTTTCGGGTGCGCATGATACATTTCGACGAAGCAGCCCAGGCGGTGCCCGAGGGTGCGGCGGTGGTCTTTGTGATGAATCACCGGTCCAACATGGATTATGTGCTGGTCACCTATCTGGCGGCGCGCAATGCGGCGCTGAGCTATGCGGTCGGTGAATGGGCGCGGGTCTGGCCGCTGAGTGGTCTGATCCGGTCGCTGGGGGGGTATTTCATCCGGCGGCGGTCGCGCAATGACCTGTATCGCCGTGTCTTGGCGCGTTACGTCAAGATGGCAACCGCCGAAGGGCTGACCCAGGCGGTGTTTCCCGAGGGCGGTCTCAGCCTGAACGGGGCATTGGGGCCGCCGAAACTTGGCATTCTGCATTACATGATCGACGGCAATGACACGCGCGAAGTGATCTTCGTTCCCGTGTCGCTGAATTATGACCGGGTGCTCGAGGACCGTTTGTTGCTGCGGGCATCTGCCAAGGGCGACCGCCGGTTTCGGGTCGGATTGCGCGCGGCGGCAGGTTACATGTGGCGGTATTACCGGCGGCGTTTTGCCAACCGCGACTACCGGTTCGGAACCGCGGCGGCGGTGTTTGGCGCACCGTACCGGCTGAGCGAGGCGCGCGCCGCGTCAAAGGGCGATCTGACGGTTGCCGTTGCCAGCGAACTGATGGCGCGGATCAATGCCGAGATGCCGGTTCTGCCGGTGCCCCTCATCGCGACCGCGATGGCGAACGCGCCGGACGGCATCACCCAGGCGGCGCTGCTGGAAGATGTCAGGACGCTGTTGGATAAGCTAAACTCGGCCCGCGTTTATCTACCGGATGGTGGGCTCGAGCCGGCGCTGGAAGAGGCCGTTCAAGGCCTGGTTCTGCGCCGTGTACTAACCCGCGATCAAGATCTGATCCGCCCGCTTGAGGGGCAGGAAAATGTGCTGGCCTATTATGCCCGGTCGATCGCGCATCTGGTTCCGGAAAAGGCCGAAATGGATGCTGACCATAAATCTGTTAGCGACATATAGTTACAAAATCGCGCTGAATTTGGTTGCAATATTGCGCGCTGAATCCTAAACAATGCTGTGACGCAGCGCCGATTCTGCAGTGCGGCGAAAACTGTGAGGAGCAAGGGCCATGGCCTTGGATCATGACACCCCGGCGGCTACCTATTCGGCCGAGGAAAAGGACCTCTACGAGGTCGCGGAACTTCCGCCTATGGGCTTTGTACCGCGTCAGATGTACGCTTGGGCGATCCGGCGCGAACGCCACGGCGAGCCCGATCAGGCCTTTCAGGTCGAGGTTGTGGACACACCGCGCCCCGACAGTCACGAGGTTCTGGTCATGGTGATGGCCGCCGGTGTCAATTACAACGGCGTCTGGGCCGGTCTCGGCATTCCGATCAGCCCGTTTGACATCCACAAGGCCGACTATCACATCGCCGGGTCCGATGCCTCGGGTATCGTCTGGGCCGTCGGCGACAAAGTGAAACGCTGGAAGCTGGGCGACGAAGTGGTCGTTCACTGCAACCAGGACGACGGCGACGACGAGCATTGCAATGGCGGCGATCCGATGTTTTCCGAGTCGCAGCGCATCTGGGGCTACGAGACCCCGGACGGGTCGTTTGCCCAGTTCACCTGTGTGCAGGCCCAACAACTGATGCACCGGCCCCGCCACCTGACCTGGGAGGAAAGTGCCTGCTATACCCTGACGCTGGCCACCGCCTACCGGATGCTTTTCGGGCACCATCCGCACGAACTGAAGCCGGGCCAGAACATTCTGGTCTGGGGGGCCTCGGGTGGCCTTGGGTCCTATGCGATCCAACTGGTGAACACGGCGGGTGCCAATGCCATCGGCGTGATCTCGAACGAGGACAAGCGCGATTTTGTCATGGGTCTGGGGGCCAAGGGCGTGATCAACCGGTTGGATTTCAACTGCTGGGGCCAGATGCCGACCGTCAACACGCCCGAATACGCGACCTGGTTCAAAGAGGCGCGCAAGTTCGGCAAGGCGATCTGGGACATCACCGGCAAGGGCGTGAACGTCGATATGGTGTTCGAACACCCCGGCGAAGCGACGTTCCCGGTGTCGACCTTCGTGGTCAAGCGCGGCGGCATGGTGGTGATCTGTGCGGGCACCACCGGGTATAACCTGACCTTCGATGTGCGCTATCTGTGGATGCACCAGAAGCGCCTGCAAGGCAGCCATTTCGCAAACCTTAGGCAGGCGAGCGCGGCCAACCAGCTGATGCTTGAACGCCGGCTTGACCCCTGCCTGTCCGAGGTTTTTCCCTGGGCGGAAATTCCGGCGGCGCATACCAAGATGCGGCGCAACGAACACAAGCCCGGAAATATGGCGGTGATGGTTCAGGCCCCCAAGACCGGGCTGCGCACCTTTGAAGACACCATCGAGGCAAGCGGGCTGTGAGCCCCACTTTGGACAAGAATCACCAGTAATTATCAGGTTGAAATTACAACCAGGGCCACAACCAAAGGTGGCTCTATTTTGTTAATCTTTATTCAAGTCTGTTGAGTTTCAATGCGGTAAAATCCGCCGTACCGCCATTTATGGGGGGTTGAAATCTGCGAATACCGTAAAGGTCCGGCTCATGGTATATTAGTAGTTAACGTTTTGTTAACCCCCGCGTCAGAGGCTGTATATGTCAAATAACTGGATTCTCGATGTCCTCGCGGACCTGAAGTCATTCGCTTTGCGCAACGAACTGCTTTTGCTGGCCGAGCAATTGGATGACACGACGCTGGTCGCGGCAACCGAGATCGCTTCGAAAGAAGGGGGGGCGCGAAACGCGCTGCAAGCCGATGCCGCTCAGGGTGGAACAATTCATAGAGGATTTGCAAGCCGCAAAAACGCTTGACGACATCCAGCAACAGGTCACCGGTCTTCGCGACAAACTTGGCATCGCGCATGTAACGTACCATTGGGTCTCGGGTGACGGCGAACAATACGGCGGCAGTACCTACGACCCCATCTGGATGCAGCGCTATGTCGACCGCGATTATCTGCGGATCGATCCGGTCATTCAGGGCTGTTTCCAACGCTTCCACCCGGTCGACTGGAAGCGCCTTGACTGGCGCTCGCGCGCGGCGCGGGCCTTCAGGAAAGACGCGCTGGATCACGGGGTCGGAAATCAGGGCTATTCCATCCCGATCCGCGGCCCCAACGGACAGTTTGCGCTGTTTACCGTTTCGCACAGCTGCGATGACACAACCTGGGCCGAATTTACTCAGGACAACCAGCGCGATCTGATCCTGGTCGCCCATTATTTCAACCAGAAGGGACTCGAGCTCGAACGCGACCGCGTGCCCGAACCGATCAAACAACTCAGCCCCCGCGAAACCGATGCACTGACGTTTTTGGCAATGGGCTATGCGCGCAGTCAGGTGGCCGAGATGCTGGACATCTCGGAACATACACTGCGCGCCTATATCGAAAGTGCGCGGTTCAAAGTTGGGGCGATGAACACGATCCATGCCGTAACGAAGGCGCTGACGAACGGGTTGATCGTGGTTGGCGGCAGCTCGCGGGCTGCGCACGGCGGCTGGACAAGCAAGGGCACTGTTCCAAACAAAGGCACCAATGCCACCGCCACGAACATAGCTTCCGTCAGTGCGAACGGGTAACGACCTGTAAACCCGGCGAACGGTCGTCTCAGCCAGAATTAACATTCCAACGCTAGCTTTCCGGACCCGAAGGTTAGCAGAAGGAATGCGATATGTTGCGCTATGTGTATGGTGGCGACCTGGACAAATATCCCCGATTGAAAACGACAATGTTTCGCGACCGGGCGGCGCAGTTTTGTGATCGCTTAGGATGGGATGTGTCGGTTGATACAGACGGATTCGAGCGCGACGAATACGACGAAATGAACCCGCTTTACGTGATCTGGCAGTGCGCCAACGGAACCCACGGCGGGTCGATGCGTTTCCTGCCCACGACCGGCCCGACCATGGCCCGCGATCATTTCGCCAATCTGCAAGGCAATGGCGATATCCAAAGCCCGTTCATCTGGGAATCGACACGCTTTTGTCTGGCCCCGGCGGCTGACAGCCGGATCGCCGCTGCGGTGATGCTGGGGGCCGCCGAACTGATGCGGGCTTTCGCGCTGGACTTTATCCTGGGAATTTTTGATGCACGAATGGTGCGCATCTACCGCAAGGCCGGAATCCCGCCCGAGGTGCTGGGCAGCGCCGGACAGGGGCGGACCAAGATCTCGCTTGGCCTCTGGCCCTATTCCGATCACTCACGCCTGATGTTGCGGCGCGGCGCGCGCGTGTCATCGGATCTTTCCGAGGCCTGGTTCGCCCGGTCCTTCGGCTATCTGCCGCGCCCCGAGATTGCCGCGGCAAACCGCGCCGCCTGAGCGCTTCGCATTCGCCTGGTTTGCTTCTAGGGTGCGGGCCATGTCCGCGCCCCCGCTACAGTTTTCCGAAGACCAGGCCGAAGCCCACGACCGCGTGGCCGAGATGCTGCGCGCCCAGGGTGTGGACCTCGATGAGGGCACCACAACACCTGCTGCCGAAGGCGTCGAGCGGGTGATGGCAGTGGTCGGTCGGGCCGGGTCGGGCAAGACGGTGCTTTTGGCCGAGCTCTACCGGGCACTGCGCAATGCAGGCGTCGATATCATCGCGCCCGACTACGAGGGCCGCCGGCGGCGCGACCGGCGCAGCCTGGCCATTCTGGCCCCCACCAACAAGGCCGCCAGCGTGCTGCGCGGCCACGGCGTGCCCGCAACCACGATCCACCGCATCCTCTACACGCCGGTCTACGACCCGGAGTACGAAAAAATCGCCGAATGGCTGGTCGGCCGTGGCGACCGGCCCACGGTAAAGGGTCTGAGCGATGCCGCGCTCGACCGCGCCAAGGCGTTTTACGAAACCCACGCCTCGGTTCCTGGTGCGCTGGCGGCGGCGGGGCTCAGGGGGTCGGATTTCATCACCGGCTGGAAGCGCCGAGACGAGGCGCTGGACATTGGCTTTGTCGACGAAGGCTCGATGCTCGATCAGGCGCAACTGGATGATCTGAAAGAGATATTTCCGACGCTCCTCATGTTCGGCGACCCCGCGCAACTGGCCCCCGTGGGCGCGTCGGGCGAGATGGTGTTCGACCGACTGCCCGCACCCGCGCGCCTGGAACTGGCGCGCATTCACCGGCAACAGGACGACAACCCGATCCTCGATCTGGCCCATGCGCTGGGCGACCCCGGCCTGGGCTTTGGCGATTTCGAACATATGGTCGAGGCGCTCGCGCGCGAAGATGATCGCGTGCAGGTCTCGCCCCGGGTCTCGGCCACGATGATGGCGCGATCCCCAGTGCTGGTCTGGCGCAACGCCACGCGGGTGCGGCTGATCGCAGCCTTTCGCGCGGCTTATGGCGCGCCGCCGGATGCGCTCTTGCCCGGCGAGCCGCTGATCTGCGACGGCGTCGAGCTTCCGCTCAAACACCGGCGAAAACGCATCGATCTCGAGGCGCGCGGGCTGATCAAGGGCGCCCAGGTGGTCTATCTGGGACCGGGCCGCAAACCGGGGTTCTCGCGGCTTTTCGTGTTCGGAGCGCAAGACCCGCAAATCTCGGCCGCCTCGATCATCAAGATCGAAGCCCCCGGCGAAGAAGAGCCGTTCATCCCCTATGCCGCCAACATGGGGGCTATGTTCCTGCACGGCGCGGCGGTGACCATCCACAAGGCGCAGGGCTCGCAATGGCCCGAGGTCCAGCTTTTCGCACCCGATATCTATGCGGCGGCCCGGTCCGGGCGAATCGAGGCCGGGCTGCCGTTGTGGAAACGGCTGGCCTATGTGGCGATCACCCGCGCCGAGACCCGGCTGCATTGGGTGACCCGGTATCGCCTTGGCCGCCCCGACGCAGCGCTCGGCACCGACGATCTGGTCGCCCCGGCTGCCGCGCTGACCCTCGAGACCGACGCCGCGCTCCAGGACTGAAAGCAGACTCAGCCGCGCAGGTAGGTAAAGATCGTCGACGCGCCCCAACCGGCCAGAATGGCGATCGCCAACGACAAAAGGCCGTAATAAAGCGGCTGTTCGTGGGCGAGGTTGAAAATCCAGCGCTCGAGCCCGACTTTGCGCACGTTGATCGTGGTGACATGCTCGTCGATCACCCGACCGTCGCGGGTCAACAGGATGCGGGTCTTGTAATCGCCCTCGGTCAGATTGGCCGGCAGGGCGACGGCGGCGCGAAACAGGGTCTCTTCGGTCAGGATGACCTGATTTTCCAGCACCTGATAGAGCCCCGCCTCGCGCCGGATGCGGATCAGCGCTTCGGTAAAGCTGTCCGCGTCGTCAATCGTCATCGGCGCGCCGACCGACCGGATCGCGCGCGGAATCGACACCTTGTGGCGCAGGTCTTCGATGTCTTTGAGAACTTCGACAAAGGGCGCGGTGGTGGCGATGGCGTAAAACGACGGGGCCGCGTCAACCTCGACGCTATCGGTGTTGATCCAGATTCCGGCGCGTTTTGCCTTGCGCCGCACCATGACCGGTTCCGACGGGCCGGCAACCGCGATGATCACCTGCAAGGGGCCCGCGTCGGGCGGCGGGGCCTCGCGTTTGACCGCGCCAAAGATCAGAATTTCCGAACCATCGAAATTCGCGGTGATCGACACGCGGCTTTGGCTGAGACCGGCGACGACCTCTTCGCCAGCCCCGGCGGGCAGCGCGCAAAGGATGAAGACCAGCGCCAGGCGGATCATCCGTGCCCCCCCACTGGTCCAAGCGAGTAAAGTTCGGACGGCATGACCAGCAGGTCGAACGCCAGTTTGCCACAGACCGCCAGCACCAGGCCGGCCAGCAGAATGCGCAGTTGCTCGGCCTTCAGGCGGACCCCGATGCGGGTGCCAACCTGGGCCCCGACGACGCCGCCGATCAGCAACAGAACCGCCAGCATCATATCGACCGTAAAGTTCGTGGTGGCGTGCAACAGCGTGGTGAATGCAGTGACGAAAATGATCTGAAAAAGCGACGTGCCGATCACCACTTTGGTGGGCACGCCGAGGACATAGATCATCGCGGGCACCATGATGAACCCGCCGCCGACCCCCATGATCGCGGCCAAAACGCCGACCAGCATGCCGACCACCACCGGCGGTATGACCGAAATATACAGGCCCGACGTCCGAAACCGCATCTTGAACGGCAGCGAATGGATCCAAGTATGTTTCTTGCGCGCAGGGACCGCGCCGGTGCGCTTTGATCGGCGCAGCGCGCGCAGGCTCTCTAAGAACATCAGGCCGCCGATGAGCCCCAGAAAGACGACGTAACACAGTTTGACCAGCAGATCGACCTGACCCTGGGCTTTGAGAAAATTGAAAAGCTGGATGCCCAGTGCGGCTCCGATCAGGCCGCCGGCCAACAGGACCAGCCCCATTCTCAGGTCAACCGTCCTGCGCCGGAAATGCGCCAGTGCCCCGGAAAAAGACGACGCAACGATCTGGTTGGCTTCGGTGGCCACCGCAACCGCCGGCGGGATGCCGATGAAAAACAGCAGCGGCGTCATCAAGAAACCGCCCCCCACGCCGAACATGCCGGAAAGGACACCAACCATACCGCCAAGGCCGAGCAACAGGAAAGCGTTGACGGATACCTCGGCAATGGGAAGATAAATCTGCATGGAGTGTGGTCCGGGGCGTTTGTGCGCCCCCCTTAGCGGATGCGCTTGGCGGATAATAGGTCCAGCCCTGCGGCAAATCGGATCGAAAGTGGTTCGATGCGGCTCAGCCGCTTCGGCTGCCGCGCCGGGTGCTCAAAAGCAGGTTGGTTTCGCTGGCCGCCACCCCGGGAATGCGCCGGATATCGGCCAGCACCCGGTCCAGTGTCTCCAGCGAATCTGTCCCAAGCTCGGCGATCAGGTCCCACTTGCCATTGGTGGAATGCACATTCACCACCTGCGGCAATCCCGCAAGCTGCCGGTTCACGCGATCCGCACCCGCGCCCTCGATCGACAGCATCATCAATCCGCGCACCGGGCTGGATTCGACATCCTCGGCGGTCAGCACCGTAAACCCGCGAATGCGGCCGGTGGCGATCATCCGGTCAAGGCGCGCGCGAACCGTGGTCCGCGAGACGCCCAGAAGCCGCGCCAGATCCGAGATCAAAAGCCGCCCGTCGCGGCGCAGCGCGGAAATCAGGGCGCGGTCAGTTGCGTCCATAATGGCAGAAAATGACTTCATATTGGCTATAATAGGTTCGTATTGACCAAATTGCAGGCTTATTTGTTGGGCGAAATGCCAATAGATCGTGCGTAAGCAAATGGAGACTGCCAATGGCCCGGATCGAACTTGTTGGTGTGCCGACGGACAGCGGCAAGCGCCGCCGGGGCTGTGTCATGGGCCCCGAGGCCTACCGCGTGGCCGGGCTGGTCGACGAACTGGCAAACCTTGGCCACGATGTTACCGATACCGGTGACGTCGCGCCCGCGGCGCTGTCGCCGGTTCCCGAGGACGCGCCCGATGTCTATGCCCTGGCCGAAAACATCGCCTGGACCCGGTCGCTGGCCGAGGTTGCCGAGGCGGCGGTCGGACGCGCCATGCCGATCTTCATGGGCGGCGATCACGCGCTGTCGCTTGGCACCGTCTCGGGCGTCGCCAAGGCGGCCGCTGCGGTGGGCCGCGCGCAATATGTGCTCTGGCTCGACGCGCATTCCGACTTTCACACGCTGGCCACGTCGCCCTCGGGCAACGTCCATGGCACGCCGTTGGCTTACGTTGCCGGGCGGGCCGGATTTCCTGGGTTTCCGATAGTGAGCGCACCCGTGCCGGACGAACAGATCGGCCTCATCGGGCTGCGGTCAGTGGACGGGGCCGAAAGAAGGGCGCTTCAGGCCAGCCCGTGTTTCGCCCACGACATGCGCGACATCGACGAGAACGGCATCTCGGCACCGCTGCGCGAGTTTCTGGCCCGCGTCAAAGCAGCTGACGCGGCGCTGCACGTGTCGCTGGACGTCGATTTCCTCGACCCCGCGATTGCCCCCGCCGTGGGAACCACCGTGCCGGGTGGCACCACCTTCCGCGAAGCGCATCTGGTGATGGAGATCCTCTCGGACGCCGGCCTGGTGACCTCGCTCGACCTTGTCGAACTGAACCCCTTTCTTGACGAACGCGGTCGGACCGCGTCCTTGATGGTCGATCTGACCGCCTCGCTTCTGGGTCGCCGTGTTTTCGACCGCCCGACCCGCGCCTACGTGTAAGGAGCCCGCCCATGCCGCCGCTGCCCTCGGACCTTGCGCTGGTGCCCTTCGTCAGCGTCGAGAACATGATGCGCCTGGTGCATGCCATCGGGCTCGAGACGATGCTGAGGGGCGTGGCGGGGTATATCGAGGATGATTTCCGCCGCTGGGAGAGCTTTGACAAGACCCCGCGCGTGGCTTCGCATTCGACCGAGGGGGTGATCGAACTGATGCCGACCTCGGACGGCGAGGTCTACGGGTTCAAATATGTCAACGGGCACCCCAAGAACACGCAGTCCGGGCGCCAGACCGTGACCGCTTTCGGGCTTTTGGCCGATGTCGCCACCGGTTATCCGGTACTTCTGTCCGAAATGACCGTGCTGACCGCGGTCCGCACGGCCGCCATGTCGGCGCTGGCGGCGCGGGTACTGGCGCCCGCGGGTGCCACCACCATGGCAATGATCGGCAATGGCGCGCAGTCGGAATTCCAGGCGCTGGCGTTTCGCGCGATCTGCGGTGTGACCACCGTGCGCGCCTATGACATCGACCCGGATGCGACCGCCAAGATGGCGCGCAACCTGGACGGCTCCGGCCTGACTTTCGTGGCCTGCGGAGCGCCCCAAGAGGCGATCGAGGGGGCGGGTATTCTGACCACCTGCACCGCCGACAAGCAAAATGCGACGATACTGACCGACAATATGGTCGGCGCAGGCGTGCATATCAACGCGGTCGGTGGCGACTGTCCCGGCAAGACCGAACTGCACCGCGATATCCTGCTGCGCTCGGAAATTATCGTGGAATACCCGGCCCAGACGCGGATCGAGGGCGAGATCCAGCAACTTGACGACGATCACCCGGTGACCGAGCTCTGGCGGGTGATCACCGGCGCGCATCACGGACGTACCGACGCCCGCCAGATCACGCTTTTCGACAGCGTCGGTTTTGCCATCGAAGACTTCAGCGCGCTGCGTTACGTGCGCGACAACCTTACGTCCGACGCCTGCGCATTGCTCGACCTGCTGGCCGACCCCGACGACCCGCGCGACCTTTTCGGCATGCTCCAGCGCGCCAAAACCTGAAGGATTTGCGCCGCGCACGCGCGTCGCTACGGGGCGAGGGGCGCTGCCCCTCGCGCTCCCCGGAGTGATTTTGGAAGGATGATAGGAAGCACAGCGGGCTTGGCCGACTATTCGCCTAGCTCTCTTTCACGTAAGCTTCGCCACCGGCGCGCGGCGGGATCGCCTTGCCGACAAATCCCGCCAGAATAACCACGGTCAGGATATAGGGCAGCGCGTCCAGCAGTTGCACCGGGATATCAACACGTGTCATCAGCTTGACCGCATCGGGTCGCAGCGAAAGCGCCTGAAGGAACCCGAAAAGAAGCGTCGCGTAAAGCGCGTACCACGGCCGCCACTTGGCAAATATAAGCGCCGCCAGCGCGATAAAGCCGCGTCCGGCACTCATATCCTTGACAAAACCCGCCTGCAGCCCGGTGGCCAGGTAAGCCCCGGCCAGCCCGCAAAGCACGCCGCAGATGACCACGGCCAGATACCTGAGCAAGACCACGTTGACGCCCGCCGTGTCGACTGCGGCAGGGTTTTCGCCAACCGCGCGCAGGCGCAGCCCGAACCGGGTGCGAAACAGCACCCACCAGGTTGCCGGAACGGTCAGAAAGCCCAGATAGACAAGAAACGTGTGCCCCGAGATCAGCTCGGCATAGATCGGACCCAGTACCGGCACACCGCGCAGAGCATCGGCAAAGGGCAGGGTCAGCGCATTGAACCGCGCAGCACCGGACAGCGACGGCGTGCGTCCGCCTTGTGCGAACCAGTCCTGCGCGATCAGAACGGTCAGACCGGCGGCCAGAAAGTTGATCGCCACGCCCGAAATCAGTTGGTTGCCGCGGAAAGTGATCGAGGCCAGCCCATGCACGATCGACAACGAAACCGAAGCCGCGATGCCGGCCAGCATCCCGACCCAGACCGACCCGGTGGTAAAGGCCACCGCCCCCGAGAAGAACGCCGCAAACAACATCTTGCCCTCGAGCCCGATGTCAAAAATCCCGGCGCGTTCGGAAAACAGCCCGGCCAGGCAGGCAAACAGCAGCGGTATGGAAAGGCGAACCGTCGAATCGAGTATTTGCAGGATGGTTGAGAAATCCATCACGAACGCCTCTTCCTGAAGGATAAAAACACCCGCTCAAGCGGCATGCGCACCATGTTGTCCAGCGCCCCGGTAAAGAGGATTACCAGCGCCTGAATGACGGTGATCAGCTGCACCGGGATGTTGGTCCACAGGCTCAGCTCGGCCCCGCCCTGAAAGAGGAACCCAAAAAGCAGCGCCGCCAGAAACACCCCAAACGGGTGCGACCGTCCCATTAGCGCCACCGCGATGCCGATAAACCCCGCCCCTTCGACCGCATTCAAGATCAACCGCTCGGCCTCGCCCATGACGTTGTTGATTGCCATCAGTCCGGCCAGCCCGCCCGAGATCAGCATCGCGATCATGGTAATGCGGAACGGCGAGATACCGGCGTAAACCGCGGCGGTCTCAGAATGGCCGAGGGCGCGGATCTGATAGCCAAGGCGCGTGCGCCAGATCAGATACCAGACCCCAAAACAGGCCGCCACCGCGATGAAAAAGGTGATGTTGACCGGCGCGCCCCGGAAAAGCTGCACCGTGTCGGTCGAAAACATGTCCTGAAAGGTGGGCAGATGGGTGCCCTCGGGAAACTTGCCGCTGGCCGGGTCCATCGACCCTTTGGGTCGCAATACGTTGACCAGCATGTAGTTGAGTAGCGAAAAACCGATATAGTTGAACATGATCGTGGTGATCACTATGTGGCTGCCGCGCTTGGCCTGAAGATACGCCGGGATCGCCGCCCAGGCGGCCCCGAAGATCGCGCCGCTGAGAACTGCGGCGGGCAGGGCAAAGGCCCAGTGCGGCCAGGGAATGCCAAGCGCCACCAGCGCCACCCCAAGGCCACCCAATGTGGCCTGGCCCTCGCCGCCTATGTTGAACAGCCGCGCGTGGAAGGCGACCGAAACCGCCAGACCGGTGAAAATGAAGTTGGTCGCATAATAAAGCGTGTAGCCCCAGCCATAAGTCGACGCCAGCGACCCGGTGACCATGGTTTTCAGCGCGAACCAGGGGTCTTCGCCGATGGCCAGGATCACCAGCGCGGAAATCAGCGCGGCAAGCATCAGGCTGATCAGCGGGATCAGGATCACATCGGCCCATTTTGGCATGGCGTTCATGGTCTATTCCTCGCCCGTCATGCCGGCCATCAAAAGACCAAGCTCTTTTTCATTGGTCTCGCCGGGCAGGCGTTCGCCCATGATCTGGCCGTCGAACATCACTGCGATTCGGTCGGAAAGCGACATGATCTCGTCAAGTTCGACCGAGACCAGCAAAATCGCCTTGCCGGCGTCGCGCAGGCTGACAATCTGCTGGTGGATGAACTCGATGGCGCCTATATCGACGCCGCGCGTCGGCTGGCCGACCAGAAGAATATCAGGGTTGCGCTCGATCTCGCGGGCCACGACAATCTTCTGCTGATTGCCGCCGGAAAAGCTTTTGGCCTGCGACCAGGGGTCGGGCGGGCGCACGTCGAATTTGACCATCTTGGCTTGCGTGTCGGCCCGAATGGCCGCGTTGTCCATCAGGACCGCGTTTTTCTGATAGGCCGGGTCGTGGTGATAGCCAAAGATCGCGTTTTCCCATGCGAAAAACTCCATGATCAGGCCTTCGCTCTGCCGGTCTTCGGGCACATGGGCAATGCCGTGCGCGCGCCGCGTCTGGCCGTCGGATTTGCCGCCGCCCAGGTCGATCGGCATCGACCCGATCTTGACCGTACCCTTTGCCGCGCGCATGCCGCCCAGAACCTCCAAAAGCTCGGACTGGCCGTTGCCCGCCACCCCGGCGATGCCCAGAATTTCACCGGCGCGGACGTGCAGGCTGATGCCTTTGATGCGTTCGACTTTGTTTTCGTCGCTCACCCAGAGGTTTTCAACTTCGAGAACCCTGTCGCCGGGTTCTGCGGGTTGCTTTTCAATCCGCAGCAGAACTTTGCGACCGACCATCATTTCGGCCAGCTCTTCGGGGCTGGTGTCGGCGGTCTTGACCGTCGCCGTCATCTCGCCCCGCCGCATCACGCTGACGGTATCGGTGACATCCATGATCTCGCGCAACTTGTGAGTGATCAGGATGATCGTTTTGCCCTCGTCCCTCAGCCCGCGAAGGATGCGAAACAGGTGATCGGCCTCGGCCGGCGTCAGCACGCCCGTGGGCTCGTCCAATATCAGAATATCGGCCTGACGGTAGAGCGCCTTCAGGATCTCGACCCGTTGCTGGTGTCCGACGCTGAGGTCCTCGATTAACTTGTCGGGATCGACGTTCATTTCGTATTCGACAGAAAGGTCGGCCAAAAGCTGGCGCGCTTTGGCCAGCGACGGCCTGAGAAGCTCGCCGTCCTCGGCCCCCAGCACCACGTTTTCCAGGACCGTAAAGTTCTGCACCAGCTTGAAATGCTGGAAAACCATGCCGATCCCGGCGGAAATCGCGGCCTGACTATCGGGAATTTCCGTAAGCTGGCCGGCGATGAAAACCTCGCCCTTGTCGGCTTTGTAAAAGCCGTAAAGTATCGACATCAGCGTCGACTTGCCGGCACCGTTTTCGCCGATGATCCCGTGGATCGTGCCCGGCATCACCCGGATCGAAATGTCTTTGTTGGCCTGCACCGGGCCAAAGGCCTTGGATATCCCCTTCAGCTCGATCGCAGGGGCACGTGCAGTCGGGGCGGCCTCGGAAGGCCGCCCCGTCGTTTGCGCCTCTGGCGCCATATCAGAAGTCCAGCGCCGGGCAGGTATCGTCGGACGTATAGTCGTGAACCACCAGATCGCCCGCGATGATCGATGCTTTGGCAGCATCAGCGGTCGCCGCCATGTCAGCCGAAATCAGCGCAGCGTTGTGTTCGTCCATCGAATAGCCGACACCGTCGTTGGCAAGGTTCAGAACCTGATACCCGGGCTGAAGGTCCTCGCCGGCTTTCATCATCGCATAAACCGCGACATCGACGCGCTTCAGCATCGAGGTCAGAACCGAACCCGGGTGCAGGTGGTTCTGGTTGCTGTCCACACCGATCGAAAGGATGCCTTCGTCAGCTGCCGTCTGCAAAACACCAACGCCGGTGCCGCCAGCAGCGGCATAGATCACGTCCGCGCCTTGGGCGATCTGGGCTTTGGTCAGCTCGGAGCCCTTCACCGGGTCATTCCATGCGCTCGGCGTGGTGCCGGTCATGTTCGAGATCACGGTCGCGTCAGGGTTCACCGCCTTGACGCCCTGGGCATAGCCGCAGCCGAACTTGCGGATCAGCGGAATGTCCATGCCGCCGATAAAGCCCACAGTGCCAGACTTGGACGCCAGCGCCGCGATCATACCAACCAGGTACGATCCTTCGTGCTCGGTAAAGCCCACAACGTGAACGTTTGGTGCATCGACCCAGCCGTCAACGGTGACAAAGTTGGTGTCCGGATAGTCGGGTGCAACTTCGGCCAGGGCCGAGCTGAAGGCAAAACCCGTCGTGATGATTGGGTTCATACCGGCCTCGGCGAAACGGCGCAGGGCCTGTTCGCGCTGAGCTTCGGACTGCATTTCGACTTCTTTATAGGTGCCGCCGGTTTCTTCGGCCCATCTTTTGGCCCCGTTGAACGCGGCCTCGTTGAACGACTTGTCGAATTTCCCGCCAAGATCGTAGATCAGCGCCGGTTCAGCCGCCAGCGCCGAGGCGCTCAGCGCAATCGTGGCCACAGCGCCCAAAAGTTTCTTTGTTAAGGTCATGTTTTTCCTCCCGTTTGGAACTTGTTATTTCCGCCACCCCCCGAGGGGTGCCGTCAAGTGAGCAGATTGATCAGTGATCATTTACCGATCAGACCGCAGCGCACAGGGGGGGTCAATAGGTATTTTAACCTTTCCGCCCCGGCAATCACCACACGCCAAAGCAATCTTGCCGATGTCAAAGCGTCGATGCGGGCACCCCGGGGGGCGCGGTAGTAGCCTTTTCGGCGTCCTGCCCGCTCAAATCCCGAGGCCCCGCAATGGTTTATCGCCGCATCGATTTCTGCGGAAACCTCGGGAAATATCTGCGCCGCACCCGCCGATCTCGCTGCCGCCATTGCGCCGGCAACCAGTACGGTTCCAACGCCGCGGCGGCGGGTTTCGGGCGCGACGGCCAGCGTCAGGATTTCGGCTTCATCCGCGATGACCCGCAGCATGACAAACCCGCCTTTGCGCACCATATGCTGTACCTTTTCGTCCGATAGCAGGGCTTGGAACGCTTCCTGCGACCACGGGCGCGGGGTGACAAAGCACAGGCCGTGCAGGTGGGCCATAGCGGCCGGGGTCATTCATCCGCCCAAAACAGCCGGGGCCGGGTCGCGCGGCGGTGCGGCATCGGGCGGACGGATGTAAAGCGGAACCGGCGGGCTGTCGGGGTCCGCGCGCCCGGCCTCGGCCGCGCCGGCAATGGCGATGGCGGGCGACCGGACCATCGGAACTTCGATCAGACCCAGCCGCGCCGCCACGTCGCCCGCAGCGGGACCCACCGCGACGGCCTCTGGTGGTACCGCGATGTCGGGCACGTCGGAAAGCCCGGTCAGGGACGGTTCTGAGGTCGGCACTCCGTCTCTAAACACTTGAATATAAACATGATCCCGGCGCGCATCTAGGCAGGCGACAAGCGCGCCCTTGGTCCCGAACGCCAGCGCCTCCAGCAGGCTGACGCCCACTGCGGGGATCCCAAGCGACATCGAAAGCCCGCGCGCCGCCGCGACCGAAATCCGGATACCGGTAAAATTGCCGGGCCCGATGCCAACCCCCAGTCTGGTCAGATCAGACCAGGATATTCGCGCCGCCTCCAGTGTGCTTTCCAGAACCCCGAACAGATGCTCGCCCTGGCCGCGTTCAATTTGCAGATGTTCTGCCGCCAAAACCTGACCCCCAGACAGCACCGCGGCCGCGCAATGCGCGGCCGCGGTGTCAAAGGCCAGAATCACCGGGTCCGCGGTCATCAGCTGACCGGACGAACCTCGACCACTTCGGGGATATAGTGCTTGAGCAGGTTCTCGATGCCCATTTTCAGCGTCAGCGTTGACGACGGACACCCGGCGCAGGCGCCCTGCATATGCAGGTAGACGACGCCCCGCTCAAACCCATGGAATGTGATGTCGCCACCGTCCTGGGCCACCGCCGGACGCACGCGGGTATCAAGCAATTCCTTGATCTGTCCCACGATCTCGCCGTTTTCGCCATCGTGCTCGGCATGCCCCGACAGGGCCGGATCAGCACCTTCGATAAGCGGGTGCCCGGACTGGAAATGCTCCATGATCGCGCCCAGGATCGCCGGTTTAACGTGATCCCACTGGGTTTCGTCGGTCTTGGTCACAGTGATGAAATCACTGCCAAAAAAGACACCGCTCACCCCAGCCACGGCAAAAATGCGCTGCGCCAAAGGCGATTTGCCCGTGCTTTGGGTATTGGGAAAGTCCGCCGTGCCCGCCGCCAGCACGGCTTGGCCGGGCAGAAATTTCAACGTCGCCGGGTTTGGCGTGGATTCGGTCTGGATGAACATTTTCGCCTCCGTTCACCATGGATATGCGCAAGCCGTGCGACCAAGTCAAGATTTGGAACGATTCTAAGCCGGGCTTTGGTCACCCCGATCAAAGTCAGCGCTCGGGGCGAAAACCTCCTGATTGGGCCTGCCCATGGCAGATGTCCGGCCTCCGGCGCGGATATTATCACCCAGAAAGAGCCAAAGATACCGCGCCCCTCGCGGCGCACCTAAGTAATTGCCTCGAGCCGATCTTTCGACAGATCCCCCGGCACAATGGTGATCGGAACCGGCAGGCTGGCCGAGGCTTTGGACAATTGCGTCACCAGCGGCCCGGGGCCGCCCTTGTCGGTGCCCGCGCCCAGAACCAGAACTCCGATATCCTTGTCGTCGCGTATCTGCGCCAGAATCTCCGGCACCGCTTCGCCCTCGCGCACCGCAAGTTCGGGGTCGACCCCCTGCCGGTCGCGCATCCATTTGGCGAAGACCTCGAAATGCGCATGAATGCGCTCGCGCGCCTCTTCGCGCATGATGTCGCCCACCCCGATCCAGTGGTTGAACTCGTCCGGCGGGATCACCGACAGAATTTGCACCCCGCCCTGCGTGTTCGCGGCCCGCATCGCCGCAAAGCGCATCGCGTTCAGGCACTCGCGGCTGTCGTCCAGCACAACCAGAAATTTGCGCATGGGTTTGCTCCATAATTCGCACCGATCATGGCCGAGCCGCACTGTGCTGGCAACGGTCCGAGTACATCGCCGGGTAAATTTTTCCTGCATGATAATTCTTGATTTTTTCCAACTTTGCGCCCATATCGGCCTCGCTACGTTCATTCTATCGACCACTGTCGCCTAAATACTGGCACCAGTTCTTCGATTCAGAGCTGACTAAGCCGGGTTGTCGCATTTTGCGGGCAGCATATTTTTAGGAGACAGCGGATGGCCAATGGCACCGTGAAATGGTTCAACAGCACTAAAGGTTATGGCTTCGTCGAGCCCGAGGGCGGCGCGCGTGATGTGTTTGTACACATCTCTGCGGTCGAGCGGTCGGGTCTGACCGGGCTTGCCGATGGTCAGAAAGTGACCTTCGACGTCGAAGCCGGCCGTGATGGCCGCGAAAGCGCGGTTAATCTGGCTCTGGTCTGAAGATCTGCCCAGACTTCAAGAAACGCCCCGCTTCGACGGGGCGTTTTTTTGCCTAAAGCAGACCCGCATCGGCAAATAGGCTCTTCAGATCGGCCTCGGGCCGGGCGCCGATATGGCCGATAATCTCGCCCGCCGCAGCACAGCCCATGGCCCCGCAGGCCCGCAAGCTGTGCCCCTGCGTCAGACCCCACAGATACCCGCCGGCAAAAAGGTCTCCCGCGCCGGTGGCATCGACCACCCGCACCTTGGTCGCGGGTACATGCAGGCATTGACCCTCTGACCATACAAAAGCGCCGTTCGCAGAATCGGTGCAGGCCAGAATTGCAACTTCGGCCGCCGCCGCGCGCATCGCGCCATGATGGTCGCCGGTCGCATACATCGACATCACCTCGGCCCGGTTGCAAAACAACAGGTCGACGTGGTCGCGGATCATCGCACGAAACGCATCGCGGTGGCGTTCGACGCAGAACGGGTCGCTGAGCGTCAGCGACACACGCCCGCCACCGCCCTTGCAGGCGGCGATGGCCTTGGCAAAGGCCTCGTGGCTTTGCGGCCCGTCAAAGCGGTAGCCCTCCAGATAAATCCAGTCTGTATCGGCCATTTGCGGACCGTCGATATCGTCGGGCGTCAAAAACTCGGTGACCCCCAGATAGGTGTTCATCGACCGCTCGCCGTCCGGTGTGACCAGCACGATACAACGTCCGGTTTCATCCTCTGCATCCGCAGGTGCCAGCGCGGTTTCGTAATCGGCCCCCTGCGCCCGCAGGTCGTGGGCAAAGATCGCGCCCAGCTGGTCGTCGCGCACTTTACCGATATAGGCGGTGCGTCCGCCAAGCAGGGCGATGCCGGCAATTGTATTGGCCGCCGATCCGCCCGAGATTTCGATCGCCGGCCCAACCTGGGCGTAAAGTTCGGACGCACGGGTCAGGTCGATCAGCTGCATGATGCCCTTTTCCACGCCGTTGGCGGCCAGAAATTCATCGCTCGTGTGCGACAGCACATCGACCATCGCATTGCCGATGCCGATGACCTGATAGGTCTTGCTCATAGGGTCTTGTCCTCAAAGTCGCATAAGTCGCGGATCGCGCAGGCCGCGCATCTGGGTTTGCGCGCCGTACAGACATAGCGCCCGTGCAGGATCATCCAGTGATGCGCGTGGCTCTGAAATTCCGCCGGCACGTTGTCCTCGATGGCCCGTTCCACCGCCACAACATCCTTGCCCGGTGCCAACCCCGACCGGTTGCCGAGGCGAAAGATATGCGTGTCGACCGCCTGCGCGGGGTGATGAAACCACATGTTCAGCACCACATTGGCGGTCTTGCGCCCCACCCCCGGCAGGCTTTCCAGCGCGGCGCGCGATGACGGGACCTGCCCATCATACTCGTCGACCAGAATACGGCTCAGTTTGATGACGTTTTTGGCCTTGTTGCGGTAAAGTCCGATGGTCCTGATCATTTCGGTCAGCTTTTCTTCGCCCAGCGCCAGCATCGCCTCGGGTGTATCGGCGCGCCCGAACAGCGCTCCCGTGGCCCGGTTCACGCCTGCATCGGTGGCCTGCGCGCTCAGCGCCACGGCCACCACCAGCGTATAGGCGTTGACGTGGTGCAATTCGCCCTTGGGTTCAGGCTCGGCCGCGCGGAACCGCGTGAATATCTCGTGCATCCGGGCATATGCAAGTTGGCGCGCCATGGCACACACATGCCTTTCATCGGCAAAAGGGGCAAGCGGCTTGCGCGCCCAATGCGCAAGAATCGGATCGCGAATTGCCGCTGCGTTGCCTAAGTTGGAAACAACGAAAGGGTAAGTCCCATGAACGATATGTCCCAATCCTACCACTACGGCGTGATGCGCCGCGCCATCGAGGTTATCGACAGCGCCGACGGTGCCGACCTGTCGCTCGACCAGATCGCGGCACAAATGGGCATGAGCCCGGCGCATTTTCAACGCATTTTTTCGCGGTGGGTCGGCGTAAGCCCGAAGAAGTATCAGCAATACCTGGCGCTCGGCCACGCCAAGGCGCTGTTGAAAGACCGCTTTACCACGCTGGCCACGGCTGACGCGGTCGGCCTTTCGGGGTCGTCCCGCCTGCACGATCTGTTTCTGACATGGGAGGCAATGAGCCCCGGCGAATATGGCGCGCGCGGGCGCGGGCTGACCGTGCGGTGGGGCTGGTTCGATGGCCACTTTGGCGAAATGATCGTTGCGGCCACCGACAAGGGCATCTGCGGCATTGGATTTACGCAGGAATTCGGGCGTGACTGGGCGCTTGCCGACATGCGTGCGCGATGGCCCAAGGCCGACTTTGTCGAAGACCACGCTGCGCTGGCGGGGCAGGTTGCCGCCATTCTTGGCGGCGAAGCGGCCAGTTTGCACATGATCGGCGCGCCGTTTCAGATCAAAGTGTGGGAAGCACTTTTGCGCATCCCGTCGGGCCAGGTCACCACCTATTCGGAAATTGCCACCGCCATCGGATCGCCCCGCGCGGTTCGGGCCGTGGGCTCGGCGGTGGGCCGCAACCCGGTCAGCTGGCTGATCCCCTGCCACCGTGCCTTGCTGAAATCGGGCGGATTGGGCGGTTACCATTGGGGATTGCCGGTCAAACGGGCGCTGCTGGCCTACGAATCGGCCCGCGCCGACGGGGTTTGATAGGCGATAACAGCGGAAATTCGCCGTCGGTCATTTAATATCAGCGGGCCGCTCGGTATATCCGACACCGAGCGCCACACCCCCGGCGCGAATATTTCGAATCGAGGTAAGAAATGACCCGTACTCATACGACTGCGGCCTTTGCACTTGCTGCCGTGCTTGGCCTGACTGCCTGTGAAACCCCCATGCTGACCGACCCCAGCGACCCGCGCGCGCGCACCAAAGACAGCGCCGTTGCCGGGGCCGTCCTTGGCGGGCTCTTTGGTAAACTGACCGGCGGTGACACGTCCGACGTCGTCAAAGGCGCGATCCTCGGCGGGGCCGCGGGCGCGGCCATCGGCTACAGCCTGGACAAACAGGCCGAAGAATTGCGCCGCGACATCGGCAATGACGATGTCGAGATCATCAACACCGGCGAAGAACTGATCGTGCGGATGCCGCAGGATATCCTGTTTGCCTTCGACAGCGACCGGGTCCGGTCCGACCTGCGCCGCGACCTGGGCGTTCTGGCCGACAGCCTGTTCCGTTATCCCGACAGCGTCGTTGACGTGGTTGGCCACACCGACAACATCGGCTCGGACAGCTATAACGACGCCTTGTCGCGCCGCCGTGCATCAGCGGTCGCGTCGATCCTGATGGACGAAGGCGTGCGGTCGTCGCGCTTGCGGATCATCGGGCGGGGCCGGTTCGACCCGGTCGCCAGCAATTCGACCGCCTCGGGGCGTTCGCAGAACCGCCGGGTCGAGATCATTATCCGCCCGACGGGCTGAATTTGATTGATCACGGGGTGGGGCCGGTAAATTCCGGCCCCACCAAACGGCTTTCTCAAAACCGAACGCCTATTCCACGACGACGTTCCCAAACACGCATTCGCCGCCAGCCGCCCGCGCCCTGACAGTGAAAACACCGACCGAATTCTCATCGTCTTTTTGCCGCGGATAGTGATCGTGTCGACATCGTTGGCATTTCCACATCTGAATCGGTTCGGGGTGGCGCGCAGCGCGGTGACGCCAGCGGCCCGATCCAGCGCATCGACTTTGACAACATCGGCATCCGCGATCGTGGTGGCTCCGGGGCCATCTCGCAGTCAAATTTCATGGTGCCCGTTTTGGACCATCATGACGGCGGCAGGGCCATTGCCTCATAGGCCACCATGTGCTGATCCGAGCCCTCTTCGCGCAGCGCTTCCAACGCCCGATATTCGTCTGAGCTGTGCCAGGCATCGAGCTTTTCCATCGATTCGAATTCAATCACGAACACCATCTGATGGTCGACGCTTTCACCATTCAGCACTTTGGGCTGGGCACCAACCGCGACCGGTCTGGCGCCGTATTTGGCGCCCACCGACCGCGTATTTGTCAGGTAACTTTCAAATTTCTTTTTGTCGGTCACGGTCACCTCCGAGATCATATAGGCTGTCATTGGTATTTCCTTTCTAAGTGGGTTTGGATCGCGAATGCTGATCACTTGACTTTATTTACTAAAGCGTTAGCTTTAATTTATAAAGTAACATTTTCGTGAGGACACGATGGCTCGTTCCCGCAGCTACAACCTGCTTTGCCCAATATCCCGCGCGCTGGATCATGTTGGCGACCGCTGGGCGCTGTTGGTCCTGCGCGACCTCCATGCCGGTCCAGCACGTTTCAAAGACCTGCAAACCGGCCTCACCGGCATCGCGTCAAACCTGCTGGCGGATCGTTTGCAGGCACTTGAAGCCTCTGGTCTCGTTCAGAAAATCCAGTCAGAATTTGGCGTATCCTTGTATTCGCTGACCCGACGGGGCGAGAAAACCGATCAGCTGTTGTTTAAACTCGCACGATTTGGCGGGCAGATGCCGCACCCGTCAAAAATTCGAAAACCCGGCAATCTCAGAACCGTCGCAGTCTCGCTTGGAACGGCGTGCAAAAGGTCGGTCGGGCCGGATCACAATTTTACGGCGACGCTGATGATCGACCAGGAAGCGTTTCAAATGACTGCCCGGAATGCGGACGTTCAAATGCGCGCAGGTGAGGCCGAAAATCCTGATGTGGTAATGACCACCGCCTACGAGCCCATGATGGCGCTGGCCGATGGCGACATGCAACTCGAGGACTTCGTTTCTAACCATGTGGCGCTCGACGTCATAACGCCCGGTAAAGAAAAGGAATTCATCGACCTTCTGTCCCGCGCTATTCGGCAGTTTGACTGAAATTGGCGTTCGCGCGTGAACGTCCGATTTGCCCCGTTTGGCCGACGACCGACGGGCCCAGAATCAAAGTCGCCCCTGCGTTTGAACGCCTCTTTTTCATTGCTCTGATCGCAAGTGTCGGACGTCTCTCAGTGCAACCCAGTGCCCCCGCACACGGTACAGCGCCCCGTCTTGCGCCCAAAACACCCCGAACACAGGTCTTGTCGCGGGTGCGCGTCGGGACCGGTCTGAACGGTGACTGTGCCCTTGCCGCCGCATATCTGACAGGGGCTGTTGCCGGTCCCCCGGCACCGGTTGCACCGTCTCAGCGGCGGGTCCGTGTTGGCTTTTGACCGCTTGGGGCGTTCTGGTCGGTCCATTCCGGCCTCGCGTTCTGCATCTGGCGTTCCCTAGCATGTTGCCAGTTGCAACAAAACCTGTGCCCGGCCGGAAAGAAACACACCAACAAGCCCGGGGCCGCGTGGTCCCGGCAGGTGGCTTTGGTGCGTCGGGCGTTCAGTGCAGCCGGTCTTTGACTTCCGTGATCGAAGCTTCGATCAACGCATTCGCCTCGGCCGCCGTTATCGACCCGGCCAAGACCTCGGCCGCCGCCGCCACCGCCACTTCGATGGCCCGGTCGCGCACATCCCTGACCGCCGAGGCCTGCGCCGAGACGATCTGGTCTTCCGCCGCCTGCAGCCGCCGTTCGATCGACGCGGCCAATGCCGCTCTGGCCGCGTCGGCGGCCTCCTCGGCCTCGACCTTGGCGCGGTCGATGATCTTCTGCGCCTGCGCCTCGACCTCGCGGCTCTTGCGCTCGTAGCTCGCCAAAATGGTCTGCGCCTCCTCGCGCAGCGCTTTGGCCTCATCGAGCTCGCCCTGAATACCCTCGGCGCGCTTGTCCAGCAAACCGGTCAAAAGCCCGGGCACCTTGTAATAAATCAGCACGCCCACAAACAGCAGGAACGCCAGCACCACGATAAAGTTGGTGTTGCGCAGCGATATGAACGGTCCTGACGCCGCCAGCGCGGGCGATGCCGCCAGGATCATCAGAATGCTTAGGTTTCGCATCATCTACCCCTTCAGCCTTTGGGCGACAGCCCGGCTGACTGCGGCGCTGTCGGACCTGCCGCCAAAGGCCGCGACAATGGCCGCCGCCGCGTCGCGCGACACCTCGTCCACAGCCGCCAGCGCACCGGCGCGTATCTCGGCAATCGCCGCCTTGGACGCGCCGGTCTTTTCGGCGATCTGCGCGTCCGCGACCTCAAGCGCCGCATCCAGGTCTTTATGGATCTCGGCGCGCGTCACGGCGGCAATTTCGCCCGCCTGTACGCGGGCCTCGGCCAGCGCCTTCAAATAAGCTTCCTCGGCCTCGACCGCCCGCTGCTTCAGCTCTTCTGCAGCGGCAATGTCGCCCGATATGGTGCCCGCCCGGTCGGCCAGAATGCCCGCGATCCGGGGCAGCGCGACACGCGCCAGCACCAGGTAGATGATCACCAGCGTCACCACCAACCAGAACATCTGATTGGGAAAAGTGGTGAAATCCAGCTGCGGCATGCCCGGCGCTTCCGCGACTGCTTCGGCTGTTGTTGTCTCGGTTGCCATAACGCCCTCCGGCTTCCTTAAAGTAACTCCGGGGGGGGCAGGCCCCCCGGCCGCAAGGATCGGTGCGTGTCTTAGACCGCGAACATCAACAGAAGTGCGACGAGGAACGAGAAGATCCCCAGCGCTTCGGAAAACGCGATGCCGATGAACATCGTCGCGGTCTGGCCGCCCGCCGCCGACGGGTTCCTGAGCGCCCCCGATAGAAAGTTCCCGACGACGTGGCCCACACCCACGGCAGCGCCACCCATGCCGGTACAGGCCAGACCCGCGCCAATATAGGCACCCATTTGTACGATATCGCCTTCCATGTCTTTTCTCCTTACGATGGAATTTCGTTTGTTTCCCGGTGGGCGCGCATTCATGGTGCCCCGATGTTTCAGTGGTGCGGATGCAGCGCATCCTTCAGATAGACGCAAGTCAGAATGGCAAACACATAGGCCTGGATAAAGCTGACCAGCACCTCCAGCGCATAGATCGCCGCGATCGCCGCTATGCTGACCGGCGCGATGGCCCAGAGCGCCGCAAACGCCGCGAACACCTTGATCACCGCGTGTCCCGCCATCATGTTGCCGGCCAGTCGGATCGAATGGCTGACCGGACGCACGAAATAGCTGATGACCTCGATCAGCGCCAGAATCGGGCGCAGCGGAAGCGGCGCAGCCGAAATCCAGAACACCCCCAAAAAGCCAAATCCGTTCAACACGAAACCCAGGATCGTGACAGTCAGAAACACCGCCATCGCCATCACCACAGTGACCGCGATATGGCTGGTGGTGGTGAACGACATCGGGACAAGACCCAGGAAGTTGGCGAAAACGATGAACAGGAACAAGGTCATGACATAGGGAAAAAATTTCACCCCTTCCTTGCCCGTGATATCCTCGACCATCTTGTAGATCAGCCCGTATGCCAGCTCGGCGATCGACTGCAGCCGCCCGGGAACCAGCGCGCGCTTGCGCGACCCCAGCACCATCAGCCCGATCACGCACAAGACCGCGATCCCCATCCACAGCGTCACGTTTGTCGGTGTGTACCAAAAGACCGCATCACCACCAAACAGCGGCTTGACGATGAACTGGTCCATCGGGTGGAAAACCAGACCGGTGCCTTCTTCCGCGTGGGCGCTCTCAGCCATGGCCGTCGTCCTTTTCCCTGCGCGCTTCATGCGCCGCCAGATCGTCCTGCACTTCTTTTGCGGTGCGCATCATCGTGCGCACCCCGCCCGCAAAGCCCAGCAATACAAACACCACCAGAAAAATCGGCAGGGTGCCAAACAGCGCATCCAGCCCGTATCCAATGGCAAAACCGATGACGATCCCCGCCACCAGCTCGATCACCATCCGCCAGCCCAGGTGGGCCTGGCTATAATGCTCGTCCGCCCGGGGCTCGGGCGCCTGGCGTTCTTTCAGCGCATCCAGCCGGTCGTCGAGCTTTTTCAGCTTCTCCGCGTCCGGTCCGTTGGCCATCAAAGCCCCCTTTGGACAATTGTGTCTGAATAGGCCGCTGATGGCGTCAGAGTCAACGCTGCAGGTTTTGGCGTAACAGATTGTATTTGAACCGAAAATGCCAATACGACACGTGACCGCGCCGGGACGACATATTCAACCAAATGGTTGAGGATTTGGCCAAATCTGTGACAGTTCTGCCCCATCGTATCGTCTGGACCGAAAAAACGACCACCCAGCCGATCCGGCAGCGGCCCTCAGCGCCGGTTTTTTTGACCAATTGCTGGCGGTTGTGCCATAACAAAGCCGATGCATGGCGGGGGGTTTTTTTGGACAACGACGAGCTCTTGCAAACCCGCAAGACGCTGACCTCGGCCGAGATCACCGCGTTGAGCCATCTTTATCGTGGCGAAGTCTATCGGTCGACGCACTGGCGCACGCGGCTGGACACCACCACGAATTGGGCCGTCGTCTCGCTGGGAATTGCGCTGTCGATCACGTTTGCGGCACCCGAATCCTCGCCGGTGCCGTTGGTGCTGGTCGGTATTCTCATCGTATCCTTCCTTATGCTCGAGGCGCGGCGCTATCGCTATTTCAACCTCTGGCGGGCGCGGTGCAGATGGATGGAAAACCACTTTTTTGCGCCGATGCTGCATGACGGCGATTTGCACCTCGAAGAGAACTGGCAGCAAACATTAGCCGAGGATTACTGGGTCCCGAAATTTCATGTGAGCATGGCGGTGGCGGTCGGGCGCCGGATCAGACGAAATTACCTGTGGATTTTGATGATCCAGGCGGTCGCTTATGCCGGCAAGCTGGCCGTGCATCCATCCGCGGCTCAGAACATCGATCAGGTATTTCAGCGCGCCGAAGTCGGGCCGGTGCCCGGTCAACTTATGATTGGGCTTGGGCTGTTGTATGTCACCGGCTGGTCCGGCGTCGCAATCTGGAGCTACTTTCATGACATTCGGCCAAGAAAACCCGGGCCTGCCGACCCGTCGATGGACTGAGCGGTCTCATGCGCGTGTTGCGGCGCGCCAGCTAGCGCCTAACGCGTTCTTATCATTATCATCTTGCCAGAAATACTCCGGGGAGCGCGAGGGGCAGCGCCGCGCGCTACGCGGGCGACGCGGAACGCGGCGCAATCGTCCAAGTTGGAAAGATTGTCCGGGCGACGTATCAATCGCTATTTCTTGCAAGCGGATGTTTTTCCAGCACCAGCGATTTCAGGCGTTCGTCGAGGACGTGGCGGTCACCGACGTGGCCGCGCCGTTTGCGATGTCGCTGGCCGCGATCTCCAAGCAACTGGGCGTCCTGACCCGCGCCGGGTTCGCCGTTCGCGCATCAGCCGAACGGGGCACGGGCGACCAGCCCGGGCCGCGCCCGACCCTCCCCCCGGGAGGGCGCATTGCAGCGTTGCGACTTACGGCTCGCCAGGGGGTTTTTGGAGCAATAAAGCGCACCAATCCGGCGTGTCAAAGCGCCCACCCAGGGTCGGGCGCGACCCTTCGTGAGTGTGTATGGGTGTTGTCCAATCGATCCGATAGCAGAATACTCAAATTCTCTCTCGCCGATCCCAAATGGACATCTACTCAATTTCCACCAACGCTGCTGAACTAATTGGCCAGAATATACTGCACTCTATGCGGGAACATATTTTGATTATTGAAAGGAAAACAAGGTGTCGAGAATTTCAAATGATCAAATTTTGGCAGCTTACAAGTTGGGTTTGCAAGTCCACAACGGGGATATATCTCGGTCCGATGCAAAGTCTACTCTCGAACTGGATTATGGAGTTAACGCCGCAAGCGCTTCGAGTTTGATTGGCAACCTCAAGCAAATGCTGAGGGGCAATAAGTATAAAAGAGCCCAGAGCAAAATGGCCACTGCCATATTCTTTGACAGGATATTGGAGGATCGTGCAGCAGAGGGGTTGCGCTTGGCCATAAAGGCGACGAGAGCGCACGTCGTGTACTTCGAATCTTTCGGGATCGGCCTCAGAACGGTCATCACCAATTTATGTGATGAGTATGAGAAGAAATGTCCGCTCGAGCCAGAAACCAGTTTCATGGAGGAAATTCAGAGACAGGAGGCTGAGGTTGCCGAGGCACAAAACGACAATAGTTCAGCGCGAAAAAAGAGATTAGAAAACCATGGGGGTGACGTTCAGGCAAGGACTGTGACCCACACGGTTTTCAACAGAAATGCCGACGTGGTGGCCGAGACACTTCACCGCGCCAAAGGAAATTGCGAATTTTGCGGGTTGAAGGCTCCGTTCCGCAAGATGGTGGATGGGCGGCCCTACCTTGAGGTCCATCACAAGCAGCCACTGGCGGAAAATGGCAAGGACTTACTATGCAATACAATGGCCCTTTGTCCAAACTGTCATCGAGAGGCGCACTCCGGCGCTGAACGCCAAAAGTTTCGATCCTAATATTCTGACCAAAATATATCCTCTACCGGCGATTATTTTCAGATCTCAAAGTTGTTTCGGGCTCAGCCTGCATTTCATCGCACCCTTTCCAGTGGCCATTACTCAAGTTAACTTCCCCCCATGCCCAACCCCCTCGACACTACCTTCGCCGCCCTCGCTGACCCGACCCGGCGGGCGATCTTGGTGATGCTCCTCGAAGACGACATGGCGGTGACCGACGTGGCCGAGCCGTTTGCGATGTCGCTGGCCGCGATCTCCAAGCACCTGGGCGTCCTGACCCGCGCCGGCCTGATCTCTCAGGAAAAGCGCGGCCGGGTGAAATGGTGCAAGCTTGAACCTGATGCGCTCAGGGACGCCTCGATCTGGATGCAAAGCTTCGGTCAGTTCGAGGCGGTCAACCTCGATGCCTTCGAGCGGTTTCTTAAGGCTGAGGAATTGGGCGATTAGGGGCAAGGGCCAGCCCCGGCCAATCGAAATCACGCACACTAACACTTTTATAAAGCAATATCAAAGCATTACCGATGGTTTCAACCTTGAAACCTTTGACCCTGACCTGCTCCCCCAGGCTCCCTCAACAGCATCAAAAGCGCCAGAACCGTCGCCCCCACCCCCGCCAGGATCAGCCCCGGCGGCACCGCGTTTCCCAGCCCCAGCTGCCACAGGATGACCCAGCTGGGGGTGAGATAAGTATAGGCCATCACTTTCGATGACGGCAGCCGCAGGGTCGCGAACTGGACCAGCACAAAGCTGACCGCCGTGGCCGCCGTCGAGACATAAATAATCGTGATCCAGACGATCGGCGGCAAGGCTGCCCAGTCGGTCGCGGCCAGATCGTTCCACCCCCAGACCAGGGTGACGATCAGCGCCCCGACCAGCGTCCCGAAAGTGAAACTGACCACCGCCTCGCCCCGGTTCAACCGCCGCACCAGCGGCGTATAGACGGCATGAGCGATGCAGCCGACGAAGAATATCGCCTCGCCCCGGCCCACTTGAAACGCCCTCAGCGCACCCAGATCGGCGCGAAAGATGACCCACAGCGCCCCCACCGCTCCGACGCTCAGCGCGAAGGCGATCCAGCCGGTGGCGACCTGGCGCAGCAACAGCCAGCCAAAGCCCGCCGACATCACCGGGGTCAAAGTAAAGACCGCCGCCGCCGAGACCGGCGGCGCGGTTTTCAGCCCCTCGAACATCAGGATGAAATAGATCGCGAAAAGCCCGCCCAGCACCAGATACCGCCATGCCGCCCGCCCGTCGCGGCGCCGGATCACCCCCCGCGCGGCTGCCAAAGACCCGACCAGTACCGCCGCGATCCCAAACCGCACCGCCGTCAGCGCGGCGGGCGCGATCTCGTTGGCGGCCAGCACCCCGAGCGCGAACGACCCCGCCACCAGCGCCGAAAACGCGAGCATCGCCAGATGGCCGCGCGCGGCTTCGGTCATAGGGTGTCCCAGTCCTTGGTTGCGGCCTTGAGATAGGTCAGGAAAGCCTGAACCTTGGGCGTGCGGTGCAGGTCCATATGCGTCACCAGCCACAAAGGTGCCACCCACTCGGGCCTCGGCGCCAGAACTTCGACCAGTTCGGGGCAGCGCCGCGCCTGCCAGACTGCCACAAACCCCAACCCTGCGCCGCCACGGATCGCCTCCAGCATCGTCGCGTTATCTGTGGTTCGGAACTTGGCCTGCTCGGGCGGCACCCGCTCGCTAAGCCAGGTGTAAAACGGAGCCCGCGAATTGAGGTTGTCGAAGGTGACAAACACATGATCGCCGAGCTCGTCCTCGGACGCGACGCCGCCGCTCCGGTCGAGATAGCTCTGCGACGCATAAAGCCCGATCTTGGAACTAACGAACGGCTGCACCACATTGTCGGGTTCGTTCGGCGCGCTGCCGGCCCGGATCGCCACATGCGCCTCGCCGTATTCCAGCCGAAAGATGCGGCTGTCGGTCAAAAGGCGCACCGTCAGGTCGGGGTGGCGGCACTGAAAACCGGCCAGTACCGAGGCCAGCCGTATCGAAACCCCCGAAAGCGTGGTCACCACCAGTTCGCCGCCAACCTCGGTGCCGCGCCCCTTGAGGCGGTTTTGAAGCTGGGCAAGCTGATCGTCGGTGGTCTGGGCCACCTGCATAAGATCGACCCCAGCCTCGGTCGCCGTATAGCCGCGCGCGTGACGCTGGAAAAGCTTGGTCCCCAGCCGCGCCTCAAGCGCGTCGATATGACGAATAACGGTGGCGTGATGCACCCCCCCAAGGCCGCCGCCGCCCCGCTGACGGTGCCTTCGCGCGCCACATGAAAGGCCGTTCGTACTTCGTCCCAATTTTCCAATGTCGTCCTCACCCGGTCAAAGGGTTCCAATTTTGTGGCGCACCGCAGAAAACCCGTCCGGCCAGCGCCGCGTCCAGGAAATTCAGTCCCGTCTGTCAATTTTCGCACAGAAGCTGTTCATTCTTTACCATTGCGTGAAAATGCGCGCAATCCATATCCCCTTAGTCAGCGCCGACCGACAGTCGCTCGGCCCATCAAAGGACAGCAGATGACCCATATTCTTCACATCGACGCATCGGCCCGCAGCCATGGGTCGATCTCCCGCGCCCTTTCGGCAGAAGCGGTTGAAAACATTGGCGGCGGCGCGGCAAATGTCACCGTGACGCGGCGCGATCTGGCAAATGGCTTGCCGCAGGTCGATGAGGCCTGGGTCGGCGCGACTTTCACCCCGAAAGAGGCGCGAACTGACGCACAGCGCGGCGTGCTCGAATTGTCGGATGCATTGATTGACGAACTGCGTGCCGCCAATGTCATCGTGATCGGGATGCCGGTCTATAACTTCTCGGTGCCCGCCGCGCTCAAGGCCTGGATCGACCTGGTCGCCCGGGTCGGCGAAACCTTCGCTTACACCGAGACCGGGCCAAAGGGCCTTTTGGGCGGCAAACGCGCTGTGGTGGCCTATGCCTCGGGTGGCGTGCCGCTTGGTTCGGATATGGACTTTGCCAGCGGCCATTTGCGCCTGTTTCTGGGCTTTCTTGGCATCGCCGACGTCGAATTCACCCAGACCGCAGGCCCGCGCCAGGTGGCTGCAAGTGCGGCCTGACTCTGATACCGAGCAAACCTGGCATCGTCCTGGCAGTCATAGACCGTCAAAGCGTGCTGCCGCTCGACCACCGCTGGCTGTTTCCCGGCAGTCGCCAACGATAAAAGGGCCGCCCCATGGGGCGGCCCTTTATTCGACCGGCTCGATGACCGGGCGAAAATATCAAGCGAACGTCACGCCTTCTTGCGGCGCCGCACTGCGGCAAGGCCACCCAAACCAGCGATCAGCATCCAGCCAGCAGCGGGAAGCGGAATAACACCTGGGTTGGGATTGCCCGGATCATCGCCTTCGGTCGTAATCACCGATTTGGCCAGCGAAACGAGCCAGAAACCAGTTCCAGTCGAATCGATGTTCATCCGCACCGCCAGACCTGTGGCGATTTCATCGAACCAGCTGGCGCCAAGCACGAAAGTCGTGAACGAGAACATGTTGTTCATCCCAGCCAGATTGCCAAGTGCGACCCAACCGAGCGTAGTACTAAAAGCTTCGATCAGATCCTCTTCGCAACTTCCTGGAATTCCGCATGGCGCGGCGTCGACGTCCCACGCACTGATGCTGATTTCAGCACTGGTGATCGTCCCGCCGACTCCATCGTGGGTCCATCCCCAGTCTTGGTTTTGATCCCTGTAGTACGGCGAGGTGGTTTCCATTCCAAGCGCTGGCACCCAGTAAGTTATGGGGATTATATACCGGAGTCACAATTGGCGGCGTGATTACCCCGCTCGACCAGATGAAATCGGTTGTTGCCAGGATGGTTGGAAAGCGGCTGATGTATAGGGATCCCACGGGTGAAATGGGCGCGGGCTGAGATCCATTTTCCGCTCTTAGATTCCACAATGTTATTGATGAGAATGCAGATTCTGTGAGGGTCCATCTAACGGAGGAGGGACGACCCATGAAATTCACTGAATGGCCTAGAGTACCCATCACGATTCCACCAGCACCGACCGGGCTGCCTATTGAAGAGACAGAGCAAGCCCTTCTGGCTGTTTGTCAGAATTTATGGGCCGCGTCGAAGGTTCCGGTCGTCGCATGGGGAAGTGAACTCGATGGCACGGAACTCCTCCCCCCGGCAAGTCAGTGAAAGATTGAACCTTACTCCCGCCGAATCTTCTTCAAAAACTCTCGACCTTCGGCGGTGATTGCATAGCCACCGCCCTTGCTGTGGTCCAAATAGCCGAGAGAAATGAAATTGCTCGAATTGGTATGGTGGGATTGTATATTTCTTAGCAGTTGTTCCCACAAGCGTTCGCCAGGACGAGTGTCCGAATACTCACTGTCTCCAGACGTTAAGCCGACGAAGTTGGGGATTTCCGACCGGAGTTCGTCAAGAGGCACATAGCCATTAGGTTTAGTTGCCGCAATCTTCATGACCGCGACAGACATTTCGTGTTCAGTTGTTCGTCCTAGCTTGCTGGGCACGATTCGCCTCCTTTGCGTTGATAGAAAGACGCACTTGACGGGCGGTCAGGAATCCGCGAGGATTCTTCCTGACGCTGTTTTGCCGTTCCGCGCGCCTCCTACGGTTTACGCGGGGCCAACTGTTACCGAAAGCCGGGCGGCAACCCGGCTTTTTGGTGTTCAGTGGCCTATGTTGTGGGTACTATAAGGAAATTCACAACATGTCGTCAACCGAATTCAACAGATAGTTATAAGCCCCTTTCCATTTCACAACGAACGGTCTCGAGGCCCCGGAG